>DUPC01000028.1 GCA_012838545.1 Acholeplasmataceae bacterium | reverse complement strand
TTTTTGAGTGTATAACAAGAATAGCATTAACTCATGGAACTATCAAGAGATTAACTAAGAAACTGTACAAATTGATTGTGCAGTTTTTATTTTTAGATTTTGTTGCACTTCGGGGTAAAACTCAGCTTAAGTGAAAAGGTATAAAAATTTTTAGCGTAGATTAAGTAAGGGGCTGATTTTTGTGGTATAATAAAAGGATGACGAATTTTGAAAATTGAGGTGATAAAATGGAGACAGACAAGATTGTAATTAAAGGAGCAAGAGAACATAATCTAAAAGATATTAATATTGAGCTTCCCCGCAATGCTTTCATTGTCATGACGGGAGTGTCAGGTTCAGGGAAAACCTCCCTTGCTTTTGATACGATTTATGCAGAAGGGCAAAGACGTTATGTGGAAAGTTTATCTGCATATGCCAGACAATTTTTAGATAATGTCAATAAACCCGATGTCGATTCCATTGACGGTCTCTCCCCCGCAATCTCCATTGATCAAAAAACGACCAGCCGAAACCCGCGTTCCACTGTTGGGACGGTTACGGAAATATATGACTTTTTGCGTTTGTTGTATGCCCGGATTGGCCATCCGACATGTCCTACGCACCATATTGAGATTAAGAGCCAATCGATTGAACAAATGACTGACCAAGTGATGTCATACCCGGAAGATTCGACGCTTTATATCATGGCGCCGATTGCGGAAAACCGCAAGGGGACTTTTGAAAAAACATTTGAGCAATTGCGTAAAGAAGGTTTCTCCAAAGTGATTATTAACGATGAAATGTACGATTTGGACGACGATATTGCGCTTGATAAAAATAAAAAGCATTCCATTCTCTTGGTGGTTGATAGATTGAAGATTAGGCAAGAAAACCGTTCGCGGATTTACGATTCCCTAGAAATGGCCTCTACCCACGGGGGCGGCAAAATCTTTGTGGAAATCGACAACGAAAGGTTGATGTTTAGTGAACACTATTCCTGTCCGGAATGCGATTTTACCATCGGTGCCTTGGAACCGGCCATGTTTTCGTTCAATTCTCCTCTTGGAGCTTGTCCGGAGTGTAGGGGCTTAGGCTATATTTCGCAAGTCGATCCGGACTTATTGATTACCGATGAGAATGTTTCGATAGCGGAAGGAGCCATCAGGTATTTACGCAACATCGTTTTTACCGAAAACATTGAATGGCAAATGTATAAGAAATTGTTCGATTATTATCATATCGATGTTTTCAAACCGTATAAAGACTTAACCGCCCGCGAAAAAGAAATTATTCTTTACGGATCGCCTGACCCTATCAGTTATGAGGTTCATTCCACCGGTGGAATCACCATGCGCAGAAACCGGCACATCGAAGGTGTTGCAACTTTAATCGACCGCCGTTTCAAAGAAACGACTTCGAATATGCAACGCGAATATTACGGTTCCTACATGCACGATTCAACTTGTCCGACCTGTAAGGGTCAGAGGTTATCTCCAACTGTTTTGGCGGTTTTGGTGGATGGTAAAAATATTCACGAATTTACCAATCTTTCGATTCGCGATGCTTATCGATTTATTGAAAATTTAAACCTTACCACAACCGAAGCCAAAATCAGCCACCTGATTCTAAAAGAAATAAAGGCTCGCTTGCAATTTCTAATCAATGTGGGTTTGGATTATTTAACCCTTTCCCGTTCCGCCACCACTCTTTCCGGAGGCGAAGCGCAACGTATCCGCTTGGCGACCCAAATCGGGTCCCGTCTGACCGGAGTATTGTATGTTCTCGATGAACCGTCTATTGGTCTCCATCAAAGCGATAACGCAAAGCTAATCAATACCTTAAAAGCCATGCGCAACCTCGGTAATACTTTGATTGTGGTGGAACACGACGAAGAAATCATGCGTCAAAGCGATTATTTGGTGGATATCGGACCGGGAGCGGGCGTTCATGGCGGCGAAGTTATTGCCCAAGGAAAACCGGAAGAATTTTATCAATTCGAAAATTCCATCACCGCCGATTATTTGTCGGGCAGACGCTTTATTCCGATTCCGCAGGAAAGAAGAACCGGCGAAACCAAGTGGCTCAAAATCTACGGCTGTGCCGCAAACAATCTAAAAAACATCGATGTGGCTATCCCATTGGGACGCTTTACGGTGGTTACCGGTGTAAGCGGCAGCGGCAAGTCTTCGCTCGTCAACGATATTTTATATAACAGTTTGGCAAAGCGTTTATACCGTTCCAAAGTCGAAGTAGGAAAATTTGAACGAATGGAAGGTTTGGAACATATCGAACGGGTTATCAATATCGACCAATCCGCTATCGGCCGAACCCCAAGGTCCAACCCAGCCACTTACACTGGCGTGTTTGATGCGATTCGCGATCTTTTTGCTTCTACCAAAGAAGCCAAAAAACGCGGATACAATAAAGGACGTTTCTCTTTTAACGTAAAAGGGGGGCGCTGCGAAACTTGTCAAGGGGATGGGGTTATTCGGATTGCCATGCACTTTTTGCCGGACGTGTATGTCGAGTGCGAAGAGTGTAAGGGGAAACGTTATAATCGCGAAACCTTGGAAGTTAAATACCGCGATAAAACGATTGCGGATGTGTTGAAAATGACGGTCGAAGAAGCAGTTGTATTCTTTGAAAACATCCCAACTATTTATCATAAAATGAAAACTATTGAAGATGTCGGTTTGGGATATATCGAACTGGGCCAAAGTGCAACCACTCTTTCGGGCGGAGAAGCGCAAAGAGTGAAATTGGCAAGCGAACTCTATAAACGGATTTCTCCTTCCAGTATATATATACTGGATGAACCGACTACCGGTTTACATACCCACGATGTAGCTCGCTTGATAAAAATGTTGCAACGAATTGTCGATGAAGGGGCAACGGTAGTTGTAATCGAACATAATTTGGACGTAATCAAAGTTGCCGATTATATCATTGATTTGGGCCCTCAAGGCGGAGACGCCGGCGGAGAAATTGTGGTAACCGGAACACCGGAAGAAGTAGCAATGTGCGAAGCTTCTTACACAGGTCAATATTTAAAGAAAGTTTTAAAATAATGCTTAAAAAAAGCAATTGAGGCTAAAATAATAATGGTATTGGAAACAATATCATTATTTTTTCTGGCTTGGGGGATGCGTCAAATAAATTGCCATTAAGCCTGAAGTGTGGTATAATATTATGAAAAGAAGAACATGGCACTTTTTAGCAACCCTTTTGGGATGCTTAGGTATATATATTCTAATTACTATTTTTATTGATGGAAAAGTGGTTCAACAACGCTTTTTCCCATACTTGCCATACCAACTTATTTATGCTTGGGTTTTGCTATTAATCATACTCAGTGCGAAAACGGTTTTCGGTAAACAAAAAAACATTTGGTTTTTCACGCTTCTATACGGGCTTTTTTTAATTGCGATATTATTTATTCGACCGCCCTATCAGGAACATCAATTTACCGATTCGCCTTATATTTGGGAATGGGGAAAGCGTGTCTTTGACCATCCGATAATCTTTGTCAATATTATTGGTAACATTATCCTGTTTGTGCCTAAGGGGATTATTGCAAAACGGAGTCTACCCTCACCGCTAAAATATATCTATGTTTTCGTTTTGCTTATTATCCTTGAAGCACTCCAATATATATCCAAAAGAGGAATATTTGATATTACCGATATCATTTTGAATTATATTGGTTTTTTGTTGGGGATGATGTTGCTTTGTAGAAAGGCGGAATTATGAACAATAACAATCACAACAACAATCAAAAAGAACAAAAAGAATTAAATCAAGACCAAGATCAAGAAAAAACCAAAGAAGAACAAGCGGAACCCGACATTTCTGAATTGTTTGAATTTGATTCTCCGGAAGACTTTCAACGCTTTTTAAACGAAGTCACAAGCAACGAAAAAGCCAAAAAAAGACAAGTCATCGGTTTTTCAAATCGTTTGGTAAAAAACTTTTTCTTGAATTTTTTATTGTTATTTGCCATTAACACTGTTTTGATTTTGGCCATTGACGGTTATTTGGAATTGATTAAACACGAAAAACTTTTATCTTTATTATATTTCTCCGGTTTATTCACTTTGGTGGATATTACCTTAAGAGAGATTATCTATCGTTATTATCCGGTACTAATCTTTATGACTTTGGGAATTATTTTGATGGTTTCCTTTGTCATTGCTTTAATCATACCATTATTGATAATTCAAGATATTGATTTTGGCAGTGTATCTTCGTTTATTTTCTTTTTCTTGATTTTCTCCATTATTAGGACGTTAATCATGCAATATTATATTCAAAGAAAACGATTCAAAAAAATACGCTTTAAAAAATAGGAGGACATTTTATGCATTTTTTAGTAGACGTTTTAAGACCCGAACCGCTCAACCCGATTGCTTTTTCGATTTTTGGTCAAGAAGTGAGATGGTATGCTATTTTTATTTTGTTAGGCGTCCTTGTAGCGGCTTTAATCGGTTATTACGGTTTTGGCGTACGCCTGGGGGCAAACTCCGATATCGTGTTTGAAGGTTTAACTTTCGGATTAATTTCGGGGGTTGTAGGCGCTCGCCTTTATTATGTTATCTTCAACCCTTCCAGCGTAAGTTCCTTTTGGGACATCTTTAATCCGCGTAGCGGAGGTCTAGCTATTCACGGCGCAATTTATGGGACCGCCATCTTTCTCATGATTTATTGTCGTGTTCGTAAACTTAACCTCCTGATATTGGTGGAAATCATTGTTCCGGTCTTTTTGCTTGCGCAAGCTTTCGGTCGGTGGGGTAATTTCTTTAATCAAGAGGCTTTTGGCGGAATCGTTAACGGTTATACTACAGGACCGCTTACCGATGCGCAGTTAATTGCTCAACGCGAAGCTTTGCGGGGGTTGCTTGTGCCAAACTTTGTCATTAACCAAATGTATATTACCAATTTCCGCGGACTCGATATCTTGCCGATAGTAGGGTACTATTATCCAACCTTCTATTTTGAATCGATTGCCAATTTCCTTGGCTTTTTAGTCATGATGGTGCCAAGAAGATTTACCCGTAAACTTTATCTTGGCGACGGTTTGACAATTTATTTGACTTGGTACGGCATTACCCGTTTCTTTATTGAAGGAATGCGAACCGACCCGTTAATGCTGGGAAACATAAGGATTGCCCGCTTAATGTCGGTATTGTTTATTGTCGGCGGGGTTGCCATCTTTGCTCTAAGAAGGGTCTTTAAGTATAAACTAATTCCTTCTTACGATGTCTTCTATGGCGATGAAGGTGCCAGTATCTGGCTTGAAGGCCATCCGCCTGTACCAAAAGAAAAGGAAAAACTAGAGAAGAAACAAGACGATAATGAATAAACAAGAAACTAAAAATCTCGTCATTTTTGATTGTGACGGAACGCTCCTTGATACCTATGGACTGATTATCAAGTGCACAAGAAAAACCTTTGAAATTGTTTTTCCGGATTATCTGGCAACAGATGCTCTAATCGACTCGTTTTTTGGACCGTTGCTGGACGATAGCTTTCGCAAAATTACTACCGATGAAGCAAAAGTTCAAGAAGCGATTTCTGTATACCGGAAATTAATCATTGATTTGCATCCGGAATATGTCCGTTCTTATCCCGGCATAAACGATCTTGTGAAAACACTGAAGAAAATGGGTGTGCACTTAGCGATTGTATCCAACAAGGTAAGCGATGTAATTCATTTAGGTCTTGCTATTAACGGAATTAGCGAATACTTCGATTTGGTATTGGGAGCAGAAAAATTATATCAACCTAAGCCGCACCCCGACGGCATCATTCAAGCATGCCAGGCTTTTAACGTAAATAAAACGCTCTTTGTGGGTGATACTAAAATAGATATTGAAACGGTTAAAGCCGTAAAAACAAAAGGTATGTTGGTTAAGTCTGTCGGTGTTACCTGGTGTAATGCCACCAAAACAGACTTTCAAAAATGGGGTGCTGATTATATCATCGATAAGCCCGATGAATTAATCAAAGTATTGGAGGGATTTTTTAATGTATGATGCACTTGTAATCGGTGGGGGACCAGCCGGCATGACCGCTGCAATCTATCTCAAACGTGCCAATCTCAATGTGGCTTTAATCGAAAAGGGCGCACCGGGCGGCAAAATGACGGAAACCTATTTGATAGAAAATTATCCCGGTTTTCCTTTGATAAACGGCGCTGATTTGGCGCTGGCCATGTATCAACAAATTGTAAACCTCAATATTCCGCACCTTTACGGGGAAGTAAAGGCGGTGGAAAAAAATAAAGATGGATTTATAGTGAAAACCGACTATGAAGAACACCCTGCTGCCAAAGTAATCGTTGCCACGGGCACGGTCAGCAGAAAACTTCATATCCCGGGGGAAAATGAATATTTGGGCAAAGGCATTAGCTTTTGCGCGGTTTGCGATGGATCGCTTTACAAAGACAAAGTGGTCGCCGTAATCGGGGGCGGAAATTCCGCTTTTGAAGAAAGCATCTATTTATCCCGTCTTGTTAAGCATGTCCATATTATTGTGAGATCGTCGCGCTACCGGGCCGAAGAAGCCCTAATCAAAAAAGTCGAAGCACTTCCGAATGTTACAATTCATAAAGAAAATGAAACAATTGCCTTTTTGGGAAACTCTTCGCTTGAAAAAGTCAAACTTTTTGATAAAACAAAAAATGTTGAATGGGAATTGCCGGTTGACGGAGTTTTCATTTATATCGGTTTCGACCCTGCAACCCAATTCTTAAAACCATTGGGGGTTTTAGACCAAGACGGTTACATCGTGGTTGATGAAAACTTTGAATCCCAAGTAAAAGGGTTATATGGCGCAGGCGACTGTTTGACCAAAAAGACCCGTCAAATCGCCACCGCTACTGGTGACGGAGCGAGCGCCGCATCCGCACTAATCAGGAGTTACCGTTAATGTCGTTTGCGCGGGAAGTAAAAAAGGAAGTGTTGTCACTTCCTTTAAAAGAAAACCAGGTTTTTGCTTTCTTGTATGGTGCTTTGCATGGGATAGCGGATGTGGTTATAACCTCGGAAGGCTTGAAAGTTGTCATGCAAACGCAGATGCCGCAGCTTTTGCGTTATATCATTCCGCACCTAAGGACAAGATACCAAATCAATCCCCAAATCAGGTTTTATGAAAAAAGCGGGATTTTTAAATCCCGGGTTTATGTTTTGGAGATTACCGAAAACGTTCAAACAATGGTGGAAGAACTCCAATTAATGCCTTGGACGGCCGACTTTGCAAAAAAATTAAAATTAACAAACGACGAAGAACAAGCATTCATCAGGGGCAGTTTTGTCGCCAAAGGTTCGGTTAATGATCCCAAGAAGAGCAGGTATCACGCAGAAATATTGTTTCAGGAAGAACCCCTTGCTCGTCTTGCCCAAGCAATTTTAACCAAAAACGAAATCAAAGCAAATGTGATTGCCAAGAACAATCAACATTTGGTCTATATAAAAAAAGCCGAAGATATCAGCTCATTTTTAGCTTTTCTTCAAGCAAACAGCGGTGTGTTTTATTTTGCGGATTCACGGATTTTAAGAGATCTTAACAATTCCGTCAATCGCATCATGAATTGCGATATTGCCAACGGCAATAAATCATTGCTATACTGCCAAAGACAACTAGAGGCAATTGCCTACTTAGAAGAAAAAGGCTATATTGCGAAATTATCGCCAAGACTTCAAGATGCTATCCGCTTAAGAAAAGAATATAAGGATGCGAGTTTGTCTGAACTTAGCGAACTATCCGAAAACATTTTAGGCAAATCCATGTCCAAATCCGGTATCAGCCATTGTTTAACGGAAGTCATGAGATTTTACGAAAATTTAACGGCGAAATCAAAGGATGTCGGAGAAGTTGAATAGTTCCTTCGGCTCGATACCGAGCGAAACGCAGATTTTTTCCAAGTTTTTGATGGTAATGTTTTTTTCGGCTCGTTCAATTTGGCCAAGGTAAGTACGATGAACTCCTACGAGACCGGCAAACTCTTCTTGCGAGAGATTGCGATCCATTCGAAGCTTGCGAATCTTTAAGCCAAGCAGAACAGATAAACTTTGCGAAACGGGGTTCGGAGTATCTAAATGATGATAATAAAACATATGCTACCTCACTCGCAAACTATCATATAATAAATAACCGAATTATTCTACAGCCTATAAGTAGCGGGAGGACAAAATATGATAAAAAAAATCGGCGTCGATATAGTTTCCAACGCCCGAATCAAAACATTGATTAACGACACTGCTTTTTGCAAGCGTATCTTAAGTCCCCATGAATGGGAAAAATTTAACACTATAAATAACGAAAAACGCAAAACTGAATACTTGGCAGGTCGCTTTGCTTCCAAAGAAGCCTTTATCAAAGCTTTGCCGAGCGGATTTGCCATCAAGCACTATCAAGACATCAATGTGCTTAACGATGAAAATGGTGCTCCTTTTATTAGGGTTGCTGATTTTCCCTATTCGGTTTTTTTGTCTATCAGTCACGAAGGTGATTATACGGTAGCAATGGTAGTCATCGAAGAATAAAAACCC
>DUPC01000027.1 GCA_012838545.1 Acholeplasmataceae bacterium | reverse complement strand
GCAAACCGATCAATCAACGGTGTAAAAAGACACATGAACAGAATCGATGTTGCAACCCCTTCTGGGAAAGAACCGACTAAACGGAATAGACAGGTCAATACTCCCAGACCAAAGGCAAAAATAACTTTGCCATTTGGCGAACGAGGTGTTGTTACCGGTTCAGTGGCCATAAAGACGGCACCGAATAATAGTCCACCGCTTAAAACGTTAAAGACAGGGTACCAAAAACCTTGGCCATTAACCAAACCGACAATTAAGGTGATGACAAATACCGTTCCAACATAAATGACCGGCACCTGCCAAGAAATTGTTTTCCGAATAACTAAGTAAATAAAAGCTAAGATGCATAAAATGGCGCTTGTTTCCCCGATGGCACCAGGAATAGTTCCAATCGCAAAATTAGCTAAACTGCCATAAGGCTTAACCAATGTATCATAATCCGCACCAATGTTGACAAGCTTATCGTCTTGTTTCATCGTGTAATTGGTTAGCGGAGTAACACTGGTTTCCAAATGGAAATCTTCATATGGATTCAAATAAGTTCCCGAGGTTGAAGTGGCGGGAATCGCAAATGAGAAAGCGGTGATTACCAAAACATATGCTATCAAAGCTGGATTAAAAATATTGTAACCGAAGCCGCCAAAGAGCATCTTGAAAATGATATTGGCAAATAAGCAACCAATCATGAGCACCCAAATCGGCGTATACAGCGGCAATACTAAAGCAAGAAGTAATCCCGGAATTAAAGCATAGGATAATTGCACTTCAGTCATTAATGCTTTAAAGGTTCTAATGTTTTTAAAGCAATAAAAATAAATTGCTTCCAACAAAACACTGGTCAAGCCGCCCGCTAGCACAAAGAGAAGCGGCCATAACATGGCTAGAACGCTGAAATCAGCTAATTTTATAAAAGGCAAAATGCCATTTTTAAACCAGGCAAAAAGGATGATAGGTACCAAGCAAATGACAACATCGGTCATCATCCGTTTTGTTGTGATAATTTTTTCATCAGAAGCCCGTAAAAATGGCCCAGTTCCCAAAGAAAATTTATTTGCCATTTTTTTCACCTATCCTTTCTTAACAGCTGCGGCTTTTTTCTTTTGTACAGCTGTTTTAGCTTTGACGACTGCATCGGTAATTTCTACGCGCGATGGACATACATAAGAACATAATCCGCATTGAATACACTTTAAAGCACCAAGTTCTTCGGCCAAATCGATTTCACCGGCAATAAAAGCCCGTTTTATTTCGGTTGGGGTCAAGAATGCTGGGCAATAATCTGCGCAACGTCCGCAGCCCATGCATGCTTGTTCAATGGCAGTGGTGCGTTTAGGTAAAACGATAATACTGCCAAGGGAGGAACTGATGGCCATGTCGTCGGTATAAATAGCAGAACCAGTCATCGGACCGCCTGCTATGAAATAGGCATCCCCTAAATCATCGATATAACCGCCAGCGCGTTCAATTAGTTCTAAGGCTTTGGTACCGATTTTGATAAAGAAGTTTTGTGGTTTTTTGATTCCTTCGCCAGTTACGGTTACGACTTTTTCAATCAATGGTTTGTTTTCTTCCACCGCATCGCAAACTGCAATCGCCGTTGCTACATTGTTGACAACCGCACCAACTTCGCTAGGAAGACCGTTATATGTTTTATTTAAAGCATGTTCAACAATATATTTTTCCCAACCGGCAGGATATACATCAGGAAGCAATAATAAACTGATATCCTCAAATCCCTTTAAATGGGAATTTAAATGGGCAATCAATGCTTGTTTGGTGCGTTTGATGGCAATTTGGGCTTTAGGCGCACCGGTGGCCATCATGATGTAACGGATACCGCTGATAAGTTTATCAGCAAAAGCTTGAATCAATACCGCATCCGCAGTTATATAAGGCTCGCATTCTGCAGCATTAATCAACACCACTTCCGCCGGTTTATTGGGCAAATATTTGACGTAGGTTGGAAAACCGGCTCCGCCTAAACCGACGATGCCACAATTTTTAACCCGCTCGATTATGGCTTCTTTGGTTAAATCAATTAACGCTTCGCCAAAATCATCCACCGCATTCTCTTGGAAATCGTTCTTGATTTCCAACATTTCCACCATTCGCGCAATCGGATGCCATACTTTTTTAACACCAACTACGCTACCGCTAACTGGCGAATGGACTGGATGAGCAAAGCGATCTTCACGAAGAGCAACTACTTGTCCTTTTAAAACATTGTCTCCGGCGCTAACTATAGGTTTTAATTTTGTTGATCCGGCGATTAATGGTACATAAACATATTCAGGATTGAGATATGTTTGGATGGGGGCATCAGTTGACATCTTTTTCCGTCCGTTAATATGAAGTCCCCGGATTTTTCTTAGCATAAATACTCCTCCTTGAGAAAATTATTGATATTGGTTGTCATTACTGTTTGACATAACACATCATATTATACCATATTTAGTAGGTCGTGTAAAACGATATTAGAAACTTTTGCAAATGGTTATTATTGGCAATTAAAGCAAAAAAAACCCAGGTAGGGCTTTTAAAAAGGTATTTTATGGTATTTTTTCTTGTAAATTGGCCATTTTTTGACTAATTAATTTCGTTTTACTGGTGAAATCCAAGTAGCGCATATAATAGCGATCGATAACATCATTGATTTCCTCGATAAACGGGCTCACCAAAGCCAAAAAGGCTTCGTCAATTTTATCCAACTTGATCGTATATAAATACTTCATCATTTTGGTGTGATTGGTGGATAAATCGGTAATCGTGGTCATTGCATCCATAGAACATACAACCCCTGCCGCTTCTACGCTAAAGCAACCGTCTTTTACCGGCTTATTGCAAATTGGGCATTGGTTAAAACGCGGATTGACTCCCAATAAGTATAATAATTTCAATTCAAAAATTGCCAAAAGCGTTTCAGGATACTTGGTGTTTTTAAGCAAATTCAAGGTATCGACGACAAATTGAAAAAACAAGGCGTCATCCTGTTCAACGCTGGGGATAAGATTAATTTTTTCCAAAAGGGCGTAAGCAACAAACATCAGTTGGGGGTTTTCCTTGATTGTTGAATAGTAATCAAGGACTTCGCATTTGGTTAAAGTATTGAGTTCACGATTGGTGGTATGCTCGAATTGCAGCAAAGTTAAAGGCATCGCAAAAGCGCGCGTTTTACTGTTTATTTTTTTGGCACCCCGCACAATTAAGTTCAACTTACCCTTAGGAGTCAAAAGCGAAATCAACGCAGCATTTTCCTGATAATCATTCGTTTTTAGGACGAGGCCTAAGGACTCTCTTTCTTTCATCATTGGCTTCACCATTAAATTCATCAATTTTGGCAAATTCCGCTTCTTCCACACGTCTTTTTTCGCGTTTGTAGCGGAGATAGTCTTCAATTCGACCGGTTTCTAAGAATTTTCCCCAATATGTTTCTGGATTATTATCGGATAAATGGTCATGTTTATTCATTGTTCAAACCTCCTAAAATATTATAGGTAGGTTTTACTTAATTTATTCTATTCATAACCATATTCTTTTAGATAACGTTTTTTATTGCGCCAATCTTCTTCGACCTTTACAAACAGTTCTAAGTATACTTTATTTCCCAAAAATTGAACAATATCGAGTCGGGCTCGCGTACCAATTTCTTTAATTTTGGCCCCCTTTGCCCCAATGAGGATTTTCTTTTGGGATTGTCTTTCCACAACAATCGTTGCGTTAATATCCGTTACATGAGGATTTTTTTCGTTTTGTTTGAACCTTTCCACCACAACCGCTACGCTGTGCGGAACCTCTTCTTCGGTAAGCAATAAAACTTTTTCCCGAATGATTTCCGCCACCACAAAACGTTCCGGTTGATCGAGGATTTGGTCTTGAGGATAATATAGGGGACCTTCTTCCAAACGATCAATAATCATTTGCAATAAATTGTTAATATTGAAACCTTCGGTGGCGCTAATGGTAATTCCCCCGCTAAACGGATAAGCTTCCTGATAAACTTCAAGGTTTTCTTTAAGTGTTCCTTCGTCTTTTACTAAGTCAACTTTATTGACTACCAGAATTACCGGTGTTTTAACCGCTTTTAAGTGTTCAATTATCATTTGGTCGGCTGGCCCTAACGGAAAGTTGCCTTCAATGACGTAGAGGATGATATCCATTCCGTCCAAACTGTTGAGGGCGGTTTTGTTCATAGTTATGCCGAGTTCATGGCGCGGTTTATGGATTCCCGGCGTATCCACAAAAATGATTTGTTCGGTATCGGTAGTATAAATGCCTTGAATCCGATTCCGAGTAGTTTGCGCTTTCGGGGTAACGATGGCGACTTTTTGGTTTAAAAACTTATTTAACAGCGTACTTTTGCCAACATTGGGACGGCCAATGATGGCAACAAAACCCGATTTGAACTTACCCATGGTTCATGTCTTCATCCTTAAAAGAATATGGCAATAAATCTTCCACTGTCAATTCCAATTTGTCGCCTTTAAGGTTGGTTAGGGTGACTTTTGTGGTAGGATTCATCAATTCCATCATTACTTGTCGACAAGCTCCGCACGGAGAAATTGGACGGGCGGTATCGCCGATTACCACAAGTTCCAAAATATCGTCTTGGCGATATCCTAAAGAAAAAGCTTGAAACAAAGCGCTTCGTTCCGCACAATTGCTTAAACCGTAAGAGGCATTCTCGATATTGGAACCCAAAATATATTCACCGTTTTTCATAACCAAAACCGCCCCCACTTTAAAATGGGAATATTGGGCATAAGCGTTATCATAAGCTTTTCTGACTAGTTCATATTTTTTTTCCATTTTTACTTCCTTTCAATCGCTAAACAATTCAATATTTCTTCTTGAAGAGCAAACATCTGTTTTTCCTCGTTTTCCGTTTGATGGTCATATCCCAACAAATGGAGCATTCCGTGCAAAATCAAAAAGGCAAATTCGCGCAGTTCAGAGTGACCATAGGACTTTGCCTGGGATTTTATTCGGTCGACATTAACAAAAATGTCGCCCAGTTCATAAGGCAATTCGCCAAAACCGTTATCCACTTCCGCAAACGATATCACATCGGTAGAACTGTCCATGCCTCGGTATTGCTTGTTGATTTGATACATTTCTTCTTCGCTGACGAAAATCACGCTTAAAACGTGACGCCCTTTTACATGTTCGTATTTTTTTACCATTCGCGCTAAGCGCTGGATGACTTTTTTTCCATTAAAAGGAAAATCGGGCAGATTGACGATGTTAGTCTTGATCATTGTCCAATTCCTCGTATTTTGCAATGATTCTAGTCACTATCGGGTGACGCATGACGTCCGATTTGTCAAAGTGAATAATCCCAATTTGTTTAATTCCTGATAATAACTTAACCGCTTCAACTAAACCCGACATCGAGGTTTTGGGCAAATCAATTTGGGTGATATCGCCGGTTACAATCATTTTCGAATTAAACCCCAAACGGGTTAAGGCCATCAGCATTTGGTTTCGGGTGGTGTTTTGGCCTTCGTCCAAGATAATTATGGCATTATCAAGCGTTCGTCCTCGCATATAAGCAAGCGGCGCGATTTCGATAATGCCTTTTTCAATCATTTTTTCTGCATGCTCTCTTCCCAAAAATTCATAGATGGCATCGTAAATCGGAATCAAATACGGATCGACTTTTTCTTTCAAATCTCCCGGCAAAAAGCCAAGTTTTTCACCGGCTTCGACGGCAGGACGGGTAATGATTAGCCGTTTGATTCGGTTTTTCTTTAATTCATTGATGGCAAAACCCACCGCTACCCAGGTTTTGCCGGTTCCGGCGCTTCCCGTTGCAAAAACGACGTCTTTATGGTTCAACAAATCAAGATACAGTTTTTGGTTCATTGTTTTGGCATAAATCGTCCGACCTTCATAGGTTGTGACAATCGGATACTTCTTTTCCACAAAATCGCATACTTGTTCAAAATCGTGATTGCGCAGCATTCCGATTATCGTTATTATTTCGCGTTCTTTTACCGGCATATTGTTCCGTGCGAGACGCGCCATGACCTCCAAAACTTTTTTTAAAAAAGAAGGGTCAATATGAGCTTCGACATACACTTTACCGGTAACCACGCTTATTTTATATCCAAATTCATCTTCCAACAAAGCTAGATTGCGATTCATCGGTCCACAAACCGTTTGTTCAATATTTAAATCGCTAAATACATAGATAGGCTGATAATTCATTAATTAGACAACTCCCACATTTATTATCTAAGATTGATATGAACATTATACCATTTTATTACCAATTTAGCAAGGCACTGCAAGAAAATGCTTAATATACTTTTACAAAGACGGCAATATTTTCTTCAGCTTGAATTAATATTTTCACGCTATAGGAATTCGATTGTTCAATCACACTCAATACATGTAAGTTTTGGAGTTGTTCACTGGCATCAGTTCTCTTATTTTCAAAAGCCATGATTATTTGGCTTTGGGCATATGAAATTGCGCTCGCAGCATCATGAACATTTTTTATCCAATCTTTTTCATAAAAGACAACCTGGGAAAAAGAAAAAAACGAACCTAAATGAAAAAGTTTATGTTCTTTAACATAACTTAAAGCAAAGGGGTTTTGCGAGCCAAAGATGGGCTTTGTTCCGATAAAAAGCGAAAAAGCACTTTTCACTTTTCCGGTATATTCTTCCGCTATGATTTCTTTGGGAACTTCGATAGTCTTGACAGACAAGGTTTTGGCAATCACCACACCGCTGGAACGAACGTAATTTTCCAAGGATTTTTCGTTATTATGGAACCTAAGATTTCCGGAAACCAAGACTTGATTAGGTTTAACCGCTTGGTCTTTAAAAACCAAAACCACGCCCCTTTTGACATAAAAGCGTTTGATTATTCCTTCTTTAGAAGCAACCAAATCACCTTTTTGGGTTAAGTCTTCCTCGGGGTGTTGGGGCGAGTCTTCTTTTTCAATATCGATAATCAGTTTTCCGCCCTTTCTGGTTACTCCAATCCAAGCATAATAGGAGTAAGTTTCTCTTAAGGTTTGCGATAACTCGCTGACCGAAGTGTTCAAGACATAAACCGGACCTAGGCTTTTCAAATGTCCTCGCACCGCTTGATAAACTTCGGGACTTGCATAATTCTCATTGGCAAAAACGATTTCCCGGATAAAAAAATTGGAAGAAATAAAAAGTAAAGCCAAAAAAATTATACAAAACAAACCGATAGTATGCTTGAAGAATAACCATTTGCTTAAGATTTTAAGTTGATCGGCGATTACGATTTCTTCCGAGATTCCCTTTAACCTTTCTGCTTCTTTTTTATTCGTCCAAAATGACACCTGATTGTCTTTGACTTCTACTTGTCGGGCTATTTGGGGCAACTTTTTCAAAAAAAGCGCTTTGGGCATGATAATAAAGAAACGTTTAAACAACAATAATTTCTTTAATTTTGCCATAAATCTCAAGCGCTGTATTATCCATTTTTGTTATTTTTAAAAAGGAGCCCGTAATCATATATTGGTCAATGACAATCAGCGATTCGGACAAATCTTTTAACTCGCGAAAGTTTTCGATAATAATCCGTTTATCTTGTTCCAGTTTTAAGGAAAGCACGCTGTATTCGGGAATAAATTTAGGCATAAGACTCACCCAAAGCAATATATGAGAAAAATAAAAAAACTATAACTCCCGGGCGGAAAGATTATAGTTTTCATTGCTAATTAGCGACGACCAGATTTACGCGCTGCACGGCGTTTTTCTTTCCGTACATCACTTGGTTTCATGTAATGTCGTCTTTTACGGGCTTCAACAAGGGTACCCGATCTAGAAACATCACGCTTAAATCGCTTTAGAGCTTCATCTAATGTATCATTTTCTCGAACGATGGTCTTTGGCATTTTCTTTGGTCCCTCCTTCCGCACCTTAATTCTGAACTATTATACCTTATTTTAAATATTTTGTAAAACAATTGAGTAATATATTTTTTATTGTCTAAATAAATCGGCTTGTTTTAAGCTTTCTTCAGCACTTTTGAGGTATTTTTGAGCGACTTTGCTGAAGTCAAAACCTAACTTTTCGCTTAAGCCGACCAAATGTTTGTACCAAGCGACGTTGTGCCATTGCAATGCTTGGAAAGCATGCCACAACAAGAAATGGTGTTTATCTTCGTAAGTTACCGGACGGCCAAAATAAACTTCCAACAGGGCGTACCCCAGTTCAATCTCCCGATTGCCAAAGCAGGCAATATCATAGTAGAGATCGTTGTTGCCACAAAACTCATAATCAACTAAAAAAATAACGCCGTCTTCTCGTTTAACAAAATTCGATCTTTGCGCATCGCCATGGCAAAGCGTCAACGGGAATTGCTTTAGATAAGGAACGTAACGGTAAAAATGTTCTTTTACGCGATAGTAATCTTCTCCATGGATATGACCTTCTTCTTTGGCATAGCTTTCATAAAGAGCCAACCGACCGTAAGGATCATAATCGTTAACCGCTATGTTCCCTTTTTGATGAAGAGAGCGCAATATTTCGGCAATATCTTTAATGTCGAAATCGTCGGTTAAATGAAGACTCGTTCCTTCCATATACGGAGTGATTTTAATACCGGTGGTTTCGTTGAAATATTCGGTTTTCGGGTTATCGGTGATTTGTTCGATAATTTGGAGATTTTGCCATTCAATATGGCGGTCCACAAACTTTTCGGCATTCTCACCCGGTATACGCACCACTTTTTTGGCATTATCCACAGAAACGACGTAGGTATAATTGCTCATTCCCCCGCTTAAGCGGTTGATTATGGCAAGCGAATCGGTTTGGTATATCGCTTTTAAAGTTTCGGTTAAACGGATTTCGATTTCCTTCATTATAATCCACTCCTCATTAATTGGATTTTTTTGATTAATGCTTCACACGCTTTAGCCCGATGGCTAATCGTGTTTTTTAAATTATCGCTAATCTCGGCCATGGTTTTTTGATAATCTGGCAAGAAAAAGATTGGATCGTATCCAAAACCATTGGTTCCTCTTTCTTCGTGAATTATCAAGCCCGTAATATCGCCCCGGGCATTCAGTAAAGTATGACCGTCATAATAAACCACATAAGCGACAAAAAAAGCTTCGGCAGGAATATTGGAACCAATTAACTGTATTAAAGCTTTGCGTTTGGTTTCGAAACTGACGTGCGAATCAAGAAAGCGCGAACTCTTAATCCCCGGAGCACCATCCAAACAAACAACTTCCAAACCCGAATCATCGGATATTACGGGAACTTGGTAAACTTCGTAATATTTCAACGCCTTAAGCACTGCGTTTTCCAAATACGATGCTCCGGTTTCTTCCACTTCAAAGCTTTGGGGCGGAAAATCCTTAACCGTTAAGGCTTCAATTTGGTGTTTTTTCAATAAAGCTTTGAATTCGTGGATTTTCCCTTGATTGTGGGTTGCGATTAATACTTTCATGGTTTACTTCCTTTTTCTTATATGTGTATTATAACAAAACTTAAAGAAAAATGGTTAGGAAAAGCAAAAAAACCAAATGCCTAAAATAGACATTTGGTTAGCAACTAATTGCGGGTTTCTTTTATTCAACCGGATTAAAGACCGCTTCGTGAATAACCGTATCCGTGCCGTTGATGGTCAAACGGTCGACCGAAAAATTGGCCTTGACCGAATCGGTTATCGTCAATATCAGGTTTTCCGGGAAAACCTCACTCGTTGCAAAGTTTATCACTAAAGCATCTTTAGATAGTTCATAGCTATAACCTTCTTGCGTGACTAACCCTGCGCCAAAAACCGTGCGTTGAATAATGTATTCGCAAAGATTGGAATCCAAATGGAAATAGGTAACCGGAATAGAATAGCCATCATAATGGGTGATAATCGTGGTTGGGAAGGCCTCATAAAGGAAGAGCGTTTCATAAGTTAAGTTGATTCCGTTTTCGCGTCGGATTTTGTTGAAGGTATAACCGTTTACTTCATGGATAATTTCGTCATTGATTTTCAGGACAACTTCTTTAATTTCATCGTCACCAAAGGACCAAGCAATAGTCTCAACGGCTTTCCGTCCGTCCGAAAGCAAAAAATCCTCGCTAACATTTAGGGTCAGTACAGATCCTTCTATCGAATAATCTATCAGTTCGGCTGAGGAATGGATGGCCGATTGATAACCGTTTGGAACTTTGTGGAAACAACAAGTAAGCAACTCCCATTTTTGTTGAATTTGGTCTTCCGCTATTGCTTCTACCGGAACTTCCAAACCCACAAGCAAGCCTTTGGCGTTTTCCACATAGACGATTTGACGGTATGGTAAATCTTCGTTATTATTGTCAATTGGTACTTTGCCAAACCATTTTTGATAAACAGAAGACGGTATTAATAAAGCGGTAGCAACTAATAATATGATGGCTGCCAAAATGATTATTTTCTTTTTCATAGATAACACCTCACAAAAGCATATTAACAAATGAGTTAATTTATGCATTTTTGAGGATGGTTTTACGCCTTTGTTTTCGGTTATTTATCAAAAAAAACACTAAACAAACGGAAAAATAGTATAATAATGTAGAGGTGATTAAAGTGAATGCCGATTATACCAATCAATCGCACAATCAAATTGATGGCTCAAACAATCGCAGTTTGGCGATTCTATTAACCTATGTCATTATTTTTTTCTTTGCGGGGACGATAGTCGCATCCGTAATTCTTTTTTTGTATGCCAACATTAAAAACGTCGACCCGAAATTGCTTTATGATTTGGAAGGCAATTTGATTAAAGATGCCGAACTGTTCGTCGGTTCAATAACCAACTTTTCGGTTTACATAATTGGCTTGGTAATAATATTGCTTCTGGCCAAACCGTTTTTAATTCAAGACTTGCATCACTCAAGGTATAATACCAAAAAGTTTTTTATTTTTATCGGACAAGGCATTTTGATCTATTATCTGGGCAATGTTATAAGTAATATATTATCAGAACTTATAGGGCTTACGGGCGATTCGGAAAACCAAAAAACCATTGTCGAACTCCTTCAAAGCAAATATGTGGTATTAGTGCTCCTAACCACAATTATCCTTGCCCCGCTCGTTGAAGAAATTGTCTTTCGCAAAGCCCTCTTCGATTTGTTTTCCCGTAAAACAAAATTTCACCCTATCGCAATTATCATCTTTTCCGGACTTTGTTTTGCTTTAATTCATTTTGTCATTGCCATTTTCGAAATCCTCATAGATGGTCAAGGTTTAATGGCGGTGCTTTCCGAATTAATTCATATCATTCCTTACTTTATTTCCGGTATCATTTTAGGGTACATTTATGAAAAATCGGAACGCAATATCGTTGTTCCGATTATCATTCATATGCTAAACAACATCCTATCTGCGGTCCTAATTCTGCTTTCCCCTGAATTAGGCCTATAAGAAAAAGTGGTGCATTTAACCAAAAATGCGCCACTGTTTATTTGATGAGGGATTTGATTTTTTTACTGCTGACAAAGCGAATGCGATTATGAGCATCAATTTTAATCTTTTCCCCGGTCACCGGATGAACCCCTTCATAAGGAGGGATGTTTTGTTTTTCAAAAGTTCCGAAATTGGTGATAACGACTTTCCCGTCATTAATTAAACCTTGAACAATTAAATCAAAGACTTGATTGACGATATCTTCAATATCTTTTTTGCGATATGTAGAATTGTTGAAAATTGCATCGATTATATCCTTTTTGCGCATATCCTTTCACCTCTATCGATAATTATACCATAGAAGAAAAAGATATGGGCATTTTTTAATTTCCGATTAAAGAATGATGGTAATGATTAAACCTTTCCCGTGGTTGATTATTTTGCCTAAAGCTTCTTTGAACTTATATTGGACATTGTCAGGAACCGAATGAATTTTAGCTTTAATGCCATCTCCGATGACGTCGCAAAGTTTACGTCCAAAGATTTCGCTGTTCCAAAGTTTACTTGGATTAGCTTGATAATCTTTCAGCATATGGTCTAATAAGGCTTCTGCTTGTTCAAGCGGACCGATAATCGGTTCGAAACTGGAATCAACTTCCACTCTTGTGATGTGAAGTGCTGGAGCGGTAGCTTTCAATTTAATGCCGTAGCGGCCGCTTTGTTTGATTATTTCCGGTTCCGCTAAAATCATATCGTCAACTGTAGGCACCGCCAAACCGTAACCACATTGATTAACCATTTGAAGAGCCGGACCGATTTGACTTTGGATATCGCGGGCGCTAGCATAGTCTTGCAATAAAGAAATCAATTCGCCTTTATTTTCGATTCGGCGACCGATAATTTCTTCAATCGACCGTTGATACATCTCTTCGCTACAGTCAATGTTAACATCTACTACTCCGGTTCCCGGGTCAATGTTAGTTACTTCCACCCTTTCAAACAAGTCGCTCGCTTTAAGTTCATCCATCATCGCAAAGACTTCTTTCATTTTTCGGTGTTTTGAACTGGCGCTCCGGATTTCCGACGCAAATGCCTGTTTATAGGAAACGTTGTCTTTTAAGGATTTCACCCAATCAGGAACTTGGATGTTGAGTTCGGAAATGTCAAATTCGTTGAGCGCTTCTTTTAACAGATAATCGATTTCCGTTTCGTTTATGGTAAGCAGATTGATTGGAATTACGCTTACTCCGTATTTAACTTCCAATTCTTTGGCCAGATCCAGGACTTCCGGTTTCTTTGGATCGACTGTGTTTAAAATTATGACGAAAGGTTTTCCCAACCCTTTAAGTTCATTAACGATTTTTTCTTCGACTTTTTCATATTCGCTTCGGGAGAAATCGCCAAAAGAACCGTCGCTGGTAATAACGACGCCGATATGGCTATGCGATTCAATAACTTTTTGGGTACCAAGGGTAGCGGCTTCCTCAAATGGGATATCATCCCCATACCATGGCGTCTTGACAAGCCTTGCACTTCCGTCTTGGTTTAAATAGCCGTTTGCGCTCGGTATTACATAACCCACGCAATCGACCAGGCGAACGCTAAAAGCAGTATCATCACCGACCGCTATTTTAATATTGGTACTTGGAACAAATTTCGGCTCCACCGTCATAATGGTCTTTCCTTCCGCACTTTGGGGAAGTTCGTCCCGTACTTTTTCCGCAAGTTTTGCATCTTGGATATACGGCAAAACCTTCTTTTCCATAAAATGACGAATGAAGGTACTTTTTCCGCTACGAACTGCTCCTACAACCCCAATATAAACTTCTCCTGAGGTTCTGGTTGCTACTGCGCGCATAATTTTGTCACTCATATAAATAATCCTCACCTTCAATGTTTCTACTCTACTTTATGAATCACTAAGCAAAAATATAACAAAAAAGAAAAAAAGTTGGACAAAATCCAACTTAATCCTTTGCTTTGGCAAAGCGTTTTTCTGTTTGCTTTTTTTGGGATTTGTATAAATTATAATCGTTTAAAACCGTTCCCAGCGCAAACGGAGCCAAACCTTCATCGATGCGATTTAAAAGGAGTTTTAAATTTTTTTCGATAATTACGATTAAATCGGCAGGGTATTGAAGGTCTAATTTGTTGAAATCGAATTCGTCGCGATCAAGAACTAACTTGTCGCCGCTAGGAAACACTTTTACATCGAGATCATAATCAATATACTTTATCCCTTCTTCATCTTTAACATAAGGTGAACTCAGGTTGCAATAATAGTATACTGAGTGATTTCGCATCATACAAATGATATTGAACCAATATTCTTTGAAAAAGTAACAGACAGCCGGTTCCTTGGTACGCCACCGCCGCCCATCGCCATCAATAACATTGGCTCGATCGTTTACTAATACTAACATATCGCTTGTTTCGCGAACAATATAACCATATTGCCATACGCGATGAAGGTCACCATTATGTTTATAACTGATAATTTCTACCTTGTTATACAAATTGACCCTCTTTCTACTCGAAAATATTATATCAAATTTTTTCCCTTTAATAAAATAATATGTTAAGGTTTTTTTATTTTTACCTTTTGGACGCACGCGACCCTGAAATGCAACAAATTGAATAATTAAAAAGTGGTAATGTTCAAAATTAATAATGATGAAAGTAAGTCAAGTTTTACTTTATTTTAGGGTAAAATCGGTAGAAAGGCATAAAAATGAGCCTTATTTTAACAAAAACACCCTTAAAACGATAAAAAAAGCTTTTTATGTGTTGGGCTAACCTTTTTGATACAATTCGTACCCAATAATAGAAATAAAATTTATAGTATCAAAAAATATTTTTGGTTAATTTCCTATCTCGATTTTATTTTTCTCCTACTCATCTATAGTTCTTATAAAAACAAAAGCTGTTTTCTATTTTATTTTTTTCCGTATTCATTATCAATTCCATGTAAAATAACAAAGCCAGAATCTTCTTTTTTTAAAAACATCTTTATTAATTGACCTTTTATAGAATTCATCATAGTCATCATAATCATTAATCATTCGATATCTTTGGTTCTGAGTCGATTTTTTTTTTAGATTTCGTTTTCCTCTTCCAGTTCAGCAACTCGTTTACGAAGTTTAAGGAGTTCTTCCTTGTTAATGGATTCATTATCTAGTACGATTTCTTTTTACTACCAATCCAACTATAAATAGATATTTTACTGACGCCATATTCGCAAGATAAGTCAGCTACACTTTTTCCTACATTGTAAAGATCGACAATCGGTTGTTTAAAGTCATCCTTAAATTTCTTAGCCATTTGAATGTTTCCTTTCGTGGAAATCCTTATACATAAATTTCAACTCAGAATCCATTCATTTACTAAATGTATTTTACCTACCGTTGTTAAGTAAAACGTGTCCGGAAAAACGGGCAGGTTTACAATTTTAAAAAATGAAGCTAAGAATATAATCCTAACTTCATTTCCATAAACTATTTTTTATACTTTTT
>DUPC01000026.1 GCA_012838545.1 Acholeplasmataceae bacterium | reverse complement strand
GATAGCGGTGTAAAGCGCTTCGGCAGCCTTTTGGGTCAATACCAATTCGTCTTTGTTGGCTAAATAGAATTCAACCATCAATGCGCCGGTAGCAGGTATTGTCGGGTCAATGTAATTCATATCCGCAAAATCAAACGAATCGTCGTGATGGTCGATTTTGATACTGTAAGAAGCCAGTTTATAGCGATGGTCGCAAATTCTGTCTTCGGTAGCGGTATCGATTACCATAGCCAAAGCGTTTTGATAATCTTCGTCCTTAACTTCGTCGTTTTGTCCCAAATGCGAAAGATAGTTGGGAATATCGTCTCCTACGGTTAAAATCCTTTTTTGGGGAAAACTCGCTTTCAATAATTCTTTCAGGCCCATTTGGGAGCCGATGCAATCGCCGTCCGGGCGAATGTGCCGATGAATAATGATTGTATCGTATTGTTTGATTTTTACCAGTATTTTGTTATATATTGCGATTTTGTTCATTGTATTCCTCCATTGCTTTTGCTAAATCTCTTAAGACATCGTCAACCAAATCCAAGCTTTCGATTGTGGCACCGCTTGCCAGCAGATGCCCTCCGCCTCCGTATTTGGTTGCAATCTTGTTGATATTAGGCCCGCGGGATCTAAGTTCCACCAGCACTTTGCCGTCTTCGCATTCGGTAAAATTGGCCCATATATATATTTGGCTGATTCCCGCCATAATATTTACCATACCCCTCGAAATATTGAACGGATTGGAATTATAGGAAACAACATCCTCATAAGTGTTCACCAAATAAGCAATACCGTTATCAAGGGTTTTAAACTTTAAAGTCAGTCGTGCGCGTAGTTTTATCATATCCAAATCTTCCAAATATATATTATCATATATTTTATCCAAGTCAATATTTGCGCTCATCAAATATGAAGCGAGTTCAAAGGTTTGGGAAGAAACCGAAGTATATCTGAATCTGCCGCTGTCGGTCACTATTCCGGTAAAGAGAGCTTCCGCGGCACTCTTGGTCAAGGCGAGATTGGTTGTTTTGATAAAATGGGCAATAATGCCCGAGGCACTTTCAAAATTCTGATTGACAAACGCAAGATTGCCGTATTCTCCCTGCGGAATATGATGATCAATCTTGATAACAAAACTGCCCAAAGCATACCGTTCGTCGCTGATTAAATGTTTGGCGCCAGAATCGACAACGATAACCAACGCATCTTTATATGCGTCGTCACTAATCGTATCGATACTTCCCAAATATCCAAACCTCTCGTTTTGTTCCCCCACGGCATATATGGCTTTTTTGGGAAAATTGGCCTGCAGCGCGTACTTTAAACCAAGCTGAGCCCCAATAGCATCTCCGTCGGGTTTTTGATGAGTGTGAATAATAATCGTATCAAATTCTTGGATTTTGGCTAATATTAGTTTATACATTCTCGCGTACCACCTTAATAAAGCATTATATCATACTTTTTGATTTCTTTCAAAAATTTTACAATAAATTAAAAGAGCGAATGTTTGAACTGCACCCCAAATGTTGGACACATGAAAATGTGATATAATACCAACATAAAGGGGTGCTTTTCTTATGCCTAGACAAAAAGGAACAAAAAATAGAATTTATACACCTGAAATTAAAAAACAAGTTATAGATTTTTTAGAAATTAATGGTGCAACTGAAACAGAAAAACATTTTAATATTTCAAACTCTGTCTTTTATAAATGGCAACGTATTTATCTAGAATATGGTATGGAAGGTTTATCTGAAGAACGTCGTGGAAGAAATAAAGATGGTAAGCCAAAAGGAAGAAAACCAAATTTAGATAAGAAAGTTGAAGAAGACTTAATCGCTAAAGTTCAACGTTTAGAAATGGAGAACGCCTACTTAAAAAAATTAGCAGCTTTAATTCAGGAAGAGGAAAGGAAACAAAAGAAATCAAAGTAAGAGCTATCATAGAATTAAAGCTAGAACAAAACTACGAAATCCTTCCTCTTTTAAAGATAGCCAAAATATCAAAATCAACGTTTTACTATGTCAAGAATCAATTAAACAAAGAAGATAAATATCAAAAAGTTAAAGAATTAATCAATAAAATTTATCATCAAAATAAAGGAAGATATGGATATCGTAGAATCACTTTAGAATTAAGAACTAAATATAACCAAGTAATAAATCATAAAACAGTATCAAAACTCATGAAAGAGCTTAATTTAGCGTGCAAAATACGAATAAAGAAGTACAAATCATATAAAGGTGAGATTGGAATGAGAGCTGACAATCTATTACTTGATAAGGTAGTTTATCCTAACAAAAATGAAACCAAGTATGTAAGAAATTTTAAAACAACTTCATCAAACGAAAAATGGTCAACAGATATAACAGAGTTCAATATCAATTCAACAAAGATCTATCTTTCACCAATTATCGATTTATATGATAAATCAATAATATCATTTAGCATTTCTAAAACGCCAAACATGAAACTAGTTATGGACATGCTTAACAAAGCACTGGAAGATAATGAAGTACACGGCTTAATATTACATTCTGATCAAGGATGGCAATACCAGCACAAAAAATATCAAGACTTATTAAAAGCAAGAGGAATTAATCAATCAATGTCAAGAAAAGGAAATTGTCTTGATAATTCCATCGTTGAAAATTTCTTTAGTCAAGTAAAATCAGAATTCTATTATATTAATCAATTTGAATCAGTAGATGATTTTATCATTAAATTAACAGAATATCTAAATTATTACAACAATGAACGACTACCTCTAAAATTAAAAGGATTGACTCCCATACAGTACAGAAATCAATCCTTAAAAAGTAGTTTTATTCAGTTTTAATATTTATGTCCAATAAATGGGGTTCAGTACAGTTAGGTAAAAAACTTTACCCTTTTTTGTTTTATATTGTATAATAAGGGAAAAAGTGCTATAATTATACTAAGAGGTAAGATATATGAAGAACAAAACAAAGCAAAAAATCAAAAAAGCCTTGCTTGCCTTAGCAGTATTAGTAAT
>DUPC01000025.1 GCA_012838545.1 Acholeplasmataceae bacterium | reverse complement strand
ATTACTAATACTGCTAAGGCAAGCAAGGCTTTTTTGATTTTTTGCTTTGTTTTGTTCTTCATATATCTTACCTCTTAGTATAATTATAGCACTTTTTCCCTTATTATACAATATAAAACAAAAAAGGATAAAGTTTTTTACCTAACTTTGTCCTTTTTCTTTTTTTTTATTCTATTAACTGGCGTAATTATCGAAATAACCTTTGATGAGAATTATCGGTGTTCCTTTATCACCGCTTCCTCCCAGCAAATCTGCTAAACTTCCCAATAGATCGATATATCGGCGTGGAGTAGTTCCCAGCGAAACATCTTTACCGACAAGGGATGCTTCTTTTTTCAAAATGAGTTCTTTTAAAGCTTTTTCTTCCTCGCTTCCGGTTAATCCTTTTAAGGCGGTGTCGATGACATATTTGAACTTGATTTCGTTCGGTGTTCCATGCAAGCCCGCGGTATGAAACGGCGAAACAACCGGATCCGCCAGCTCCCAAATACCGCCAACCGGATCTTTGAACGCTCCGTCGCCATAAACCATTACTTCAACTTTTTTGCCGGTTTCTTGAAAAATTCTTTTTTGCACGGCTTCAACCAACCACTGGGAATCGCGCGGAAACAACTTTAATTTTTCCTCGGTTGCTTTGTTGGAACCAAGTACGCCGTACATTGGATGATAACCGCTCTTCCCTACGGGTTCATTCATTATTTCATCTAAAGTAACCACCTTTTTAACACCCGCTTTTTCCAAGCTTTTTTTGGTAAAAGCGCGTTTATGGATATTGGCAACAATGACATTAGGGGTGTAGGCTAAGATAGCCTGCGGGTTGTTGGACAAAATGACTTTTGCGCCTTCCCCTACTACTTCTTTGTAGTATTCCAAATAATCCACGCCGGTAAACGGATGGAGGGGTTTGGAAAAAACACTCCTAAAATCGCTTTCTTCCATCACTTGATTTAAAAAATCAATACTTTTGTTATAGTATTCTTCTTCCCCGACTAAAGGATTGCCCACTTCATCGGTCGGTAGCGACAGCTGAATAACGACCCGGGAAAAGGCTTTGGCGATCCCTTTTAAAATGAGCGAAAAACGATTCCGACTAAGAATCGGAAATACTACTCCAATAGGTTCGTCTTCTTTCATATGGTTGAATTTTCGTTTTAAGTCGGAGGCTATATCGTCCACCGTCACGAAATTGCCTTGGGCTTTGGCGACAATCGCTTCGGTTATGCAAATAACGTCGCGGTCATCAATCGCAAAGCCATGTTCAGCTTGCGCTTTTTTGAGTGATTCTGAAGTGATGGAGACTAAATCGTCGCCTTCGCGGATTATCGGAGCTTTTATGCCGATTGCCATTGTACCAATTCTTTTCATACTTACTCTTCTAATGATTTTCCTTTCGTTTGAATAATATTAAGTTTGTTCTTTTCAATGAAAGCCTTGATAGTTTTCATTCGGGATTTGTTTTCGTCGGTGGAAAGCATCCTGCTTCCCAAGAAGTCCTCGTATTCTGCTTGGATGATGATTTTTTTCTTAAATAAATTATTGGCTTCCAATGCTTTCAAACCTTTAAAGATGGCTTTCAAAATAGCGGTTTGTTGCGAAACCTCATCATTGTTGTATTCGCCCCCGGAATTTGTTAGGTTTTTGCCGAGGATTATATAACGCCATTTTAGCTTTCCCGTTAACTTATCAACGGCCGGGTTGACATCGACGACAACTTCCGTACTTTGGTCAAACAAGAACGGATCCACTTTCGGGTTTTCCAACATTTTGGCAACTTTTTTGCGAAGTTTCCGATAATCGCCGATATTCAAATCGTTTAAGTCGCCGGCGAGGTTTAGCTTGGGATTGCCGGGACTGACAACAATGTATTTGTGATCAAACTTTTCCGGTTCGGATAAACCCAATTTTTGGTACATGGCGCTTCCTACTTCGATTGGCAACGGCGCAAAGAAATCATCCATGCCTTTCACAAAAGCATCCAAATAATCATAATACTTATTGGTTATTTGGTAATGTCGCAAAGAATGGTAAAGAATGGTTTCAATAATTGCTTCATCAATTGTTTTTAACCCGATATCGTTGCAGGCATTCTTGATGATTATGACGGTATTCCGGAAGAGGGTATATTCGCTATTGGCGTTATTTACAAATTCAACTTCCTTTATTTCCTTTAATTGAGGGTCAATGTCAAACCAATAGGTTTCATTATCAAGGGAAAACTTGGTTCTTTTTTCCCAATCGTTTCGTTCAATACTTTTTATTTTGTCGCCCCACGCTTTTATTAAGGCGTTTTCTATGGCATTGTTTATCGCGCGTTCCCGATATTGTGCTAAAGACAGCTTTGTTTCATCGAATTGAAGAGCAATTACTAGAGGATCGCCGGGAAAAGCAGTGAGTTTTGCCCAAGCTCCAACCAAATATGCTTTTTGAAAAGGATAGGGTGCAACCAATTCTTTTTGAAGCAAAGCTGCAATTTCCTCAAAACGTGCTGACATTTGGGGACGCATTGCATAGTTTGCTTCAAAATCGCTGATGATTTTTCTAAAATCTTTCTCGATCATCTTTTTCCTCCTTAACATTTTTATTATACAAAAAAATGAGCGCTTTGACAAGTTATTAAAGGATTTTGTTTTATGACCCTATTGTTAAAAAAGAAAAGACCGCCTGTTGCGATCAAATTTCCTTTAGTTATAATTGAAGGTTGGGTCAAGTTCGCCGAAAACTCTTCGGCCCGTTTTGGCCACCAGTGCTTCTACTTCGTTGAAGATGTCGAAATATTTACTGCTGCGAGCAACCTTTGCATTGGAATAAGCCTGTTGAACCAAATCGAGATTATGAAGTTTTCCATCCAACCATACCCATGCCAAATAGCGATCATATGTGTCGCGCCGGTTTCCTTCGCTTTCCAAAACAATTGTTTTCGCATTGTTTAAAGCGCTGGCGGTGAAAGCGGAAGCGGCAGAACCCCACGGTTCTTTTTGGGAAAATACTTCCGGAGTGTCGACCCCTAAAAACCTGACATATAAAGATTCCCCGGTGATTTTATCCCTAAACTGCGCCGTATCACCGTCAGTAGGGTGGATTAAGGTTACTTCGCCGATACCGTCATTGACAAAACTTAAACCCGTAACATCGATTTCCAAAGTCACTTCGTCAAGCCGGTTGACCGTTAATGGCAAAGCTGTTGTGTAAATCGGAATATACTCATCGGGATAAACGTATTTACCCGCTCTTAAATTATTGCCGTATTTGATAAACTTGTCGAATTCTTCCTCACTGTGATAAACCCTGGGTTCGATCCTGAAGCCGTAGGTCAGCTCCAATTCATCCAAAACAGCTGAAATCTCTGCTTGGGACATACCTTCTAAATCGGGCAATTTCACCATTCCGGTGTAATCGATGCAACCGGAAAAAGTAAACAACAGTAATAACAACGATATATAAAACACAGCTTTTTTTAAAGTATTCATTTGATTCCTCCAAGGAATTCATCTTTTTGCATAAGGGGCACAATCGCTCCGGATTGAGAAAGGGTATGTTGCGATAGCTTAATAGCTAAATCAATTGCCTTTTCAACCTCTAGTCCCATTGCTTGTCCATAGACTAATCCTGCCATGAAGGCATCGCCTGCCCCGGTTTCTTCAACAATTTGCTTCGCCTTAGGAACCTCCCTTTGCAATATCCGGTTTTGTGCGGTATAGGTAACGGGTTTTGCTCCTTGGGTAATGACCGCTTCTTTCACCCCTAAGGATAAAAGCTTTTCGGCTTGCAAGATAGGATCATCTTTAATGCCGGTAAGCTGCTCGGCTTCAAGGGTGTTGCATTTTAACATAGATATTTGGGATAAAACCGGAATGAATTTTTTTGCTTTTTCGCCGCTCGTTGCTTCTACTAAAATATTCCCTTTTGCTTGTTTGCATATTTCCAAAATAGTTGTTGTATTGAGATTTGCATCAAGCACAAGATAATCAAAAGCATTCAGATAAGCAAGGCGTTTGTTTATTTCTTCCTCGGTCAAAGCTTCAATTGTTTTAGTATCGACCGCTCCAACCACCATTTTTCCCTCGGGAGAAATCAAACAAAAATAAACGCCGGTATTATATGGTGTTTCCACAGCTTGGCTGACGTTGACATTGGCTTTCGCAAAATAGGCTTTTAAAGACGCACCTAATTCGTCGCTAGAGATTGTGGTGAGAAAATGCACGTCTAAACCAAGCTGCGCAAGGTTTAAAGCGATATTGTGTCCGACACCGCCCCAACCGGTGGCAATTTTCGCTAAATTGGAATCATGGGGAATCATCGGTTGATTAAGACGGGCGATAATATCCAAATTGGTTGCGCCGATTACAAGTACTTTTTTCATACATCCAATCTCCTTTTTTGCAAGTCCCGCCCGTATTCTTTTCTCATATATTGCTTAAGTTTTCGTTTGTTCTTAAAAACCAAAACATCTTTTCCTTGCGTTTTCATTCTGCTTAAAACAGTGATTAGGGTTGGCCTAACCCTTGTTTTAAATCCCCATACCCATTTGATAAACGACCAAGAAAGTTTATCTGGACAATTGGTACATACATCTTTTCGCGAACTGTTCTTATAGATAAAGTACCTTTTGATAACCCGATAGACGCTAAAGACGCGCGAATAATCGAGAAAAATAACTCGGTCGCTTTTTTCAAGACGTTCCTCCAACAAGGTATGAATGTAATTGCCATCCAAGATCCATTTATCCTCTTCAATAAAACCCTTTACAATTGAACGAAACAGCGCAATGTCTTTTTCGACCCAATCAGTTCCCCAAAAATAACGATCCAGATGAAAAACGGGGAGTCCTTCGTATTCGCTGAGTTGTTTGGCCAATGTCGTCTTTCCAGATCCTGAATTCCCCAAAATCATTATTCGCTTAGCTTTGGTCATTGTCTCACCTTCTTTGCTTACATTACATTGTCATTTCACCAAAATAAACAGTTTTGAATTTTTTTGCCACTTCCTCGGGATCGGTGGTTTGGGCAAGTGCCCACATTAATTTAGTTACGGTTGCTTCCGTCGTCATGTCGCGTGCTTCGATAACCCCTGCTTCCAAGGTTTTTCGGCCCACTTGATAAATCGAAAAGTCGCTTTTTTCAAATAAACATTGACTCGATACTACCACGATAATTCCTTGTTGTACCATTTCCTTCAATTCCGCAATCAAATTCCTTCTTACAAAATGCAAGCCCCCTGCGCCAAAAGCCTCGATAATAACCCCTTTATATTGAAGTTGCGCCAAATGGCGAAGCGTATTTGGTTGGAACCCGGGAGTAAGCTTTATCAAAAACACCTGATCGCTGATTCCATCCAACAATTCAAATTTTCCCTGGTTTTTAGGTATATACTCATCGCGGATTTCAAAACCTTTGGTGGTAACAGAAGCAATTACCGGATAATTGACACTCTCGAATGCATCAAAGGTCGAGGTTTTGGTCTTCACCGCTCTTGTTCCGAGGATTATTTTTCGGTTAAAGGCGATGAAAACCCCTGCGCGTTTGGAAGACGCCATTTTAAAAGCAAAACGCAAATTGTCAATTCCGTCCGTCAAGGGGTCCATCAGCGGAAGTTGGGAACCCGTCAAAACTACGGGAATCGGAATGTTCCGAAGCATAAAAGAAAGAGCAGAAGCAGTATAAGCCAAAGTGTCGGTCCCGTGAGTTAAAACTATGCCATCGTAGTTGGGATATTCTTGGGCAATCGCTTTGGCAATGGTTTGCCACTCTTCTGGTTGAATGTTGGAACTGTCCAATTGAAACAACGATTTAATCGTAATATCGTAATCGGTAAAATTGATTTTGACAATCCGTTCCAAAATCGAATTGTCCAAGCTTGGGACTAAACCCTCAGTTGTTTCCACCGAAGCTATCGTCCCTCCGGTTGTCAACAATAAAATACGCATATCTATCATCCTTTTTTTTATGGTAATAATCGATTTCCCGATAAGTATAGGTCATACCATTCCGGACGGGCCAATTTTATTGACACCCCTTTCGCCAAATCCACTAAATGTTTCGGCGAAGTTGTTCCGGAAATAGCAATCAATTTGGCGGGATGGCTCAAAATCCACGCCAAAGCTATCGCGCTTTTTTCAACTTGATATTGATTGGCATATTGAGCAAGTTTTTCGTTTAGTTTTTGGTATTTTGGGTGATTTAGGAATGTCCCCTCTTCCCAAGAAGCTTGCAAAATTGACCAAGCTTGGATTGTTATATCGTTTATTCGGGCATACTCGAGCATGTTTCCGTCAAAGTCGATGGCCCTGTTGTTGGTCATGTTGACATTAATTCCGACATCCACCATCCCTGCATGTATCAAACTGAATTGGAGTTGATTGAATAAAAGCGGGTATTCAACGTACTTTTTCAAAAGCTCTATTTGCATAGAATTCATGTTTGAAATGCCGAATGTACGTACCAAGCCTTGGTTGTAAAGATACGAAAAAGCTTTATTTACTTCGTCGGGTTCCATCAAAGTGTCTGGCCGATGCAACAATAAAATATCCAAAGAATCAATGCCTAAGCGTTTGATGCTTTCGATGGCGCTGTTTACAATATGGTCAAACGAAAAATCGTAAAAACCTTTCCTAATCCCGCATTTGCTTTGGATAATCATTTTATTACGTAAAGACGGATTTCTTTTCAAAACTTCGCCAAACAGGGTTTCGGATTTTCCACCCCCGTAGATATCTGCATGATCAAACAAATTGATTCCTTGTTCAATTGACACATTAATCAGTTTTTCTACTTCCTCAACGCTTTTGTTGGCAATACGCATTAAACCCAATGCCAAACGAGATACAACCAAATCGCTGCTCGGGATGGTCAAATACTCCATGTTTTCACCTCTTTTAAATTATTATACCACATTCTTGACAAATGAAAGGATTTTCTTCTTTTAATTTTTTCAGCCTTTTTGAAACTTGTGGTATAATTATAAAAGAATTATTTAAGAAACGGCAGGTGACTTTGGCCGTGTTTAGAAAAACGCGTCTGAAAATCAAATGGTCCTTTATTGCCTTTTTGACGCTTTTCATTGTCTTTGAGTGCAGTTTGTCAGTTTATTCCATCAATCAAATCATGTATAACAACACAATTAATTATTCGCAAAAAGCTATTGCCTTGAATATGGAGAACTGCACCGCTTTGATTGAATTGGCGTCCAAGGCAACCGACCTCGTGGCATCCGATTCCCAAATCATCGAAAAAGTGCGTCAAAGACAATATTTTCTCAATTCTTTGAAACTGCAATCCTTAAGTATCATCGGCGTGACTTTGTATGATACTTTGGGGAATTATTATCATTCTGACGGAATGGCCGGCGTTTTACCAATAGCGAAAATGGCGGAAGAAGAAAAAATAACCGATTTTTTCAGCGATGAAACCAAGGACGCTTTATTTTCGATTCGCACGACTTCCATCAATGCCATTTATACAAATAACCAATTGTACGATGCCCATCAAGGTATTATAACCTACATCCGAAAGGTTTATAATACCAATAAACAAGTAATCGGTTATCTTTTTTTGGACATCAGCCCCAAATATCTCTACAGCAACTTCTTCAATTATCCCGATGATTTAAGCGAAGCAATCAGTTTCATTGTTTTCGATAATGACAATTACTTGCAAACCGTTGCCAACAAACCTTTTGAACATTATTTAAAATATTACGATATCAACCACCCGGTTAGAACCGGCGATTTCCGTTATATCGTCGCCACGCATTCTTTTTTGGATTTCGACGCTAAGCTGGTAACATTGATTCCGTTGAAACCATTTTATCAAAAGCAAGTCTTGATAATTTTTCCCATAATTGCAATTTCCTTATTTTTTATTGCCCTTTCCTTTATTTTGGGAAATCGCACAAGCAAAAACGTAGTTGATTCGCTGACTGCTTTAAACAACAAAATGAAAGAAGCCCATAAAGAACTAAAGAAGATACCTAACTAGGCATCTTCTTTTTTTCTTATCTTTAAGGTAACTTTGGTTCCGTTATTTGGCTTAGATTCGACACTTACCCCGCAGTCCGGACCGTATTCCAATTTTATCCGTTCATCAACGTTTTTGATTCCGTACCCCGAGGAACTCATTGAGTATTTTGGGGTATAGCCTTTGTCGGCTTCAAAACCCAAACCGTCATCGATAACCTCAAAAAGGATAAATTCGCCTTCATCCTTGGCCTTAACGCTGATATGGCCTTTTTCTTCCATGCCGGATATTCCGTGTTTGATGGCATTTTCAACAATCGGTTGCAAAATCAATTTCATGATTGATTCGTTTTTGATTTCCGGGTCGATGGAATATTCGATTTCAAATTTATCCGGAAAACGAATTAATTCGATTTCAATGAAGTTTTTAATAATTTGAAATTCTTCCTCGACGGTAATGAACTTATCACCTTTATGGAGACTAATTCTAAAAAACCGCGCCAAGGCCAAAGCAAGCCGCTCAATTTCCGGCTGTTGCTTCAATTTGGCAAGCCAAGCAATCGCATCGAGCGTATTGTAGAGAAAATGAGGGTTGATTTGTACTTGCAGAGCATATAGTTCGAGTTTGCGTTTGCTTTCGCTTTCCTCCGCATTCAACTCCATCAACTCTTTGATTTGTTTCATCATTTCGTTGAACGAGATTTCCAACTCTTTGATTTCATCGACGAAAACCGGTTCGGTTTCCACGATTTCACTTTGAATATTGGAGGTTTTGATGCGATCTTTCAAATTGTTGATTGGCCTAATCAAACCGCTCGAAACAATAAACGACAAAAGCAAAGCCACCAAGCCCATCACCAAAGCGAGGATAGTGTTGTTGATGCTTAAAAGCCTGATGCCGGAAAACAAATAGTCTTTCGATAATACGCTGATTAACGTCCAATTGAGATTATATTGCGACTTAAGCTTAACGCTTTGTTGTTTAACCAAAAGGGCTTTTTCTTGGGCGAAGGAAGAAAGCTGAGTGCTGCCCTGAATTAAGAAGTCATAATTCAATAAGATATTTCCCACAAGTTTAGTTTCGGGATGCGAAAGGATTAATCCCGTTTCCGATACCAGAAGCGTATAACCCAAGGCTTGATCGATAGTGTCGAGGGATTCCTTTAAACTCTCGACATTAACACCAAAAAGCAATGCGCCGGGATACCCTTGAAGCGGATAAGAACGAAACGGTTTTCCAAGCAAAAGCATCTTTTCGCCGCTTGTCATAGTAATAATCGGTCCTTCAACAATCAGTTCGCTACTGTCTTGAACCGTTTTGCCGAATTCATTGCCAAAGAAACTTGTTTGGTTTCCCAAGCCCGAATAATAATTTCCATCGTAATACAAAATGATATCAGAGAAAATCGTTTCGTTGATACCCATATTTTGAATGATGTTTTCAAAACCGGTTTGACGTATTTCGTTGGTAACGGTATCATCCAACAAAGCCAAAGTTTGAGAATTTTCCACCAAGGGATTGTAAATAATGCTTATACCGTCAAGGATTAAAGCAATTCCTTCATCCATATGCATTTGTTGTTGGTTGATGTGCTTTATCGTGTTGGTTTTAATGTTATTGGAAACAATCGTGCGAATCAAAATCATTAAGATAAACAAAAAAACAAAGATAATCAAAAACAAAATCGAGGCAATCCGAAAACGAATGCTGTGGAAAAATGCTTTAATTCTCGTCATTGCTTTTGTTCCTTTTTTTGCATATATTCGATTGGGGTTAAGCCGACGCTTTTCTTAAATACTTGGCTAAAATATTTGGCATCATTATAACCGACCTTCATGGCTACTTCATATATTAAGGCGTTGCCTTGGGCAAGCATCCTCTTAGCTTCGTTAATTCTTTGTCTTGTCAAACATTCATTGAATGTTGCTCCCAGTTCCTCTTTCAAAACATGCATCAAATGCGACTCGCTGACAAACAAGGCGTCGGAAACGGTTTTAATCGTAATGTTTTGGGCGTAGTTTTCCGCAATATAATGCAACACGTCGCAGACAAGCTTTTTGGTAAATCCCAACTTTCGGCTGGCGCAGATAATAGTGCTGGTCGATAATACCAGATTGCTTTGCGATAGACGTTTGGCATCCTGAAAGATGGCAGGCAGATTCGATAAATCCCGGTAGACGGAACTAATTCCCACTGTGTAGATATATCCAAGATTATCGAACGCATTCAAAGCTTGCTTTATTTGGGGAACAATGCTTTCTTCCGAAAAATCTTCCGAGATTATTATCAAGTTAAAGTCATCCTCGATGATTTTACTGGCTATGTCTTTTTGAACCATAATTTGACTTAAAGCACCGGCTAAAGTAGTTTTGCGGGAATCTTTTCCTTTCACCAATCGGTTGATATATATAACACGCCCTTGAGGAGGAAGATTAATGGCATAATTTTCTAATTTTTCCAGCCAATCGGGAATTGCCTCGGGATTGTTTAACGCTTTTAAAAGAATCGATTCGGCAATCATATGCTTATCCTGTTCGATTTGCGACAAGGTTTTCTGGGCAATTCTTCTGTTATTCAATTCTTCAATACCTTTCAAGACAACATCGATAAACTCTTGATTGTCTATCGGCTTCAGCAAATAAGAAAAAGCGCCGTTTTCCAAGGTTTCTTTGGCATACTCAAAATCTTTATAACCGGAAAGCATGATGATGACAGTATCCAAAGCATAATCCTTAATAGCTTTCACAAAATCGAGACCATCCATTAAAGGCATCCGTACGTCAGAAATTATGATATCGGGTTTCTTAGCTAAAGCCAATGCAAGACCTTCCTTGCCGTTTTTGGCATCACCGACAATTTCAATGCCCAAATCGCCCCAATTGATGGTTTGTTCGATTCCGTATCTAACCAAATATTCATCGTCAACAATAATCATCTTGTACATGGTGCCAACCCCTTTTCTCTAATTTTATCATAAAAAACAATTCTTCCCTTTTAATAAAATAAAAAAGTTAAAGCGGTATACCTTTCAAATACCGTTTTAACTTTTTTGGGCTATTGGATTTTTGCGGCTTTCTTTAAGGCAAGTTCCAAGGCTTTCATATGTGCTTTGGAAGTTATGGTTGCCCCGCTTATGACATCGACATCAAACGATTGGCATTTTAGGCACTCATTAAACAAATCGGAAATGGTAGAACCTTTCGTAAGTTTGATCTCTTTGCCTTCCTTGCCGATTGCGCCTTTAATAATTTTAAACGAATCAACTTTTCCTTGTACTACTGTGATTTCCACCACAGTATCCCGCATATGCCCCTTTTCCCCGACAAACTCGCCTTGATAAACTCCGTCTTGCAAATCGGCAAACACTTGATTGTCAAAGGATAAATTTTTAATTTCTTTTCGGTTCGGAAAATCCATAAGCAAAAAAACGAGTATTAACAAAGCAATTATGCCAATAATGACAAATAGCCACCACATCGCGTTTTTTCTCCTTTCTTTTTAAATTATTGTAATCTTTGTTTGGCCGAAGACTTCAAAACAATCGATTAACCCTGTGGTTATATATATGTTTTCTGAGTCATCAATAAGAACGGCTTCGATTTTGGGAAACTGTTTCAACAAACTCCTTCCCTTTTCCATACCGGAAAGGAAAACAGCAGTGGAAAGCGCATCCGCCAAATATCCTTCCTGGGCAATTACCGTCACGCTGATTAATCCTTCTCTACCAGGGTAACCAGTCAACGGGTTCAGCAGATGGTGGTAACGCATTCCTTGATAATCAAAATATCTTTCATAATCCCCCGAAGTAACCACAGTTTTATTTACTGTTTTCACCAATCCGATTAAGTGGTCGGTTTTTCTTGGGTGTTTAATCCCTACTTTCCAAGGCTGTCCGCTTGGGTTTGAACCGATAACCGATACATTCCCTCCAATATTTACATAACCTTGGTTGATGTTGTATTTTCTGATTATCTTATTGCATTCATCGGTAGCAAGACCTTTGGCAATTCCGCCTAAATCGAGTTTTTGATTTATGCGCTTCAACATAATTAAACGCTTTTTATCATCAATGAATATATCTTGGTAATCAACTAGTTCTTTGGTTTTTTGAATCAAACCATCGCTTGGCGGACTTGAGGAAGATTTTACACTCCATAAATCCAGCAATGGTCCAACCGTAACATCAAACAGACCGTTTGAAAGTTTTCCGAATTCAACCGCTTTTTGTATAAGGGTCAAAAGTTTTTGGTCAACTTTAACCGAGGAGACTCCTGCTTTTTCATTTATTTTTACAACCACCCCTTTCTCATTAAAACGGCTGTAAAGTCTTGCAAATTTGGTTAATTCCGTTTGGATTTTCTTTAATGTCCGTTTGACTTTTTTTCCAATCAATTTAACCGAAACTATCGTATCCATCAAATGAAAGGTAGAAAACACTTCTTTGTTTTTCATAACCTCACCCAAAATATTCACATTACCCTTAGTATAGCACGTTTTAAAGCGTTGTCAAAACATTAAATAAGTTTTGTATATTTTTTCCTTTATT
>DUPC01000024.1 GCA_012838545.1 Acholeplasmataceae bacterium | reverse complement strand
CTTTCTTTTTGGGGGAAATAACAACTTCTTCGATAATAAAACCCACCTTAGTAATAAGCACCTGCATGCTTAACGCAAAAGAATGTTTATTACCTTTTTTGGCTTTCTCGACAGTTTCCTTATATGCGGCTTGTACATTATCCCGATATATATATTCTTTTACTTTACGGTTGGCATCTTTGATTAATATCATATGTCTTCTCCAAAAAATAAAATGGATTATTTGAACTTGGAAATATTTTACTGATTTTATAATCTATCCACAAAATGGACTTTGATTTTATATTAACATATTAATAAAATTTTACCAGGAATTAAATAATCATAAAGGCTCTTTGGCCAAAAAGTATCATTATATGTTTGAAATGAAAACCTATTCCTTTTGGAAATATTCCAAAATTCCTTTTCTTAATAGGTTTAACTTATCTTCTTCATAAACATAATTTTGTCTTGGTTTAACGAAATTCGTTGAATCTCTTTTTTTATATGAATATCTTGGAATTAATTGAACATGATAATGATTATTCGGTACGTCACACATCGAACACAAATAAACTCTTTCGCATTGATACACTTCTTTGCTTATCTTCATAAAAGCTTTCGTAAAGCGAATTATTTTTTCGTTGATATAATCCGGAGCTTCGCTCAAATCAGAATAGTGGTTTATGGTTGAAATACACATATGACCTTTTCCCCGAGGGTTTTTGACTAAACAGCATTCAATGTCGCTATCTTCATAAATTAAAGCATCACTGTTATCTCCATATATAGCTCCGTTGTTTTCGCGATTAAAGCATATGGGACAAATGCCTAGGTCGATCAGTTCTCCAGAAGTCATTTTCAATAATTCTTCTTTAGTCGGCATTTTTTTTCTTAATTTTCTCTACTGTTGAAATTTAACAAACTTTCTAAATTTTTCAAATCGAAATAGTCAACCTCTCTTAATTCGTATCCCGAATGAAACAGTTTTTGAGCTTCCACAGAAACGCAAGGAATAACCCGACCTTCATATTCTGCAGAGGAAAACCATTTTGCTTTAAACTCATACCATCCTCCGTCAGAAGCAGCTTGCCTGGCACTTCCGTCCTCATTTATTTGCAAGGGATGAATATCCAAATAACCAAGTTCAGGATGATAAAGTTCAATCCGCGAAGGACTCCAATCGGTTGTGATTTTATAACCTTTTCTAATCAATTATCCTTTTTGAATCCTTATTGACACTCTCAAGGCAGGATGCATACGGTTTTTTGCCATTGGTGTCATGCGAGAAAATTGGTTTACTTTTTTTATTTAACTTCAAACAAATTTTCATTTGAATGAAAGGTATCAGAAAAATTAAAAATAATTGAGAAATACGCCTTTTATTCGGGAAGGATATTCAAATGAAAAATTTTTTTGTTAAAGCAATAAGTGTATGAAGTTCCTAAGTACCTAGGTTAAAATGTTTATTCTATATCGACAAGCAGTTACAATTTATTTGATTCAGTTTGAAAAATAATCAATTTTGTAATTGTTTTTTTAGTTTTTCAAAAACTCTTGATATGCTTTTTTGACCTCTTCAATATTCCAAGAAAGAACATCATCAAATTCATTATCCTTCATAATGTAGTGAATAAATTTGGCTCCCAAATAGTATCCAACATCACTATGGCCTTTATATCTTACCCAATCTCCAAAATAACTTTGATTTGTAGGATTGATTACTGCAAGATCTTCCCAAAAATCTTTTTTAATTTCGTTCAAGTGATTATCGCACCATTGTAACCATTCTTTGGAACGGTTATAAAAGTTTATATCATTGCATAAAACCTGTTCAAAATACATGGCAATACCTTCAGTAAACAATTGCCACAAAAATCTGTCATAATTGTTATTAAAGTCTTTTGTTAAAATGCCGTATTGGTTTTGATAAATGTGACCAAGTTCATGATATATTAACCCCATTAAATAATCTTTACTGGTCCATCCTAATTCAAGTATTTTTTCGACTCCTAGCAATATATATTGATTGTTATTTAAAGATATTGCCCATCCGGCTCCATTGCAAAGTCCGAGATATAAAACTATTGTTGCATCAACACTTTTTCCGAAATCATTGCATAGCTTATCATCAAGATCCAATGTTAATTCCTGAAAGGTTTTTGCCCAATCATTTATTTCGTTTTCTTTACTAAGCGCATTGTTTAATACCGGAAAAAAATCATTTTCAAATGAATACTTTCCGGTATTTATAGTTTCATTCATATCCTTGATAAATATATTATCCTCACTATCCACCAAATCGCAAATATATTTTTTCCATTCAACCATAGAAAACGAATTCAAAGGAAAATATTGTTTTAAATTACTTACTTTATCAATTACTTTAATCATAATAACCACATCATCCAGCATTTATAGGGGAATTAAAAACTGATACAACCCAATCTTTAAAGAAATATTCAGGAAATTTTGCATCATTTATTTTTATTTTGTTCATTTTTTTGCCCCCCTTAACTTTAAGCATTGTTAAATTTTTGACTTTTTGTTTGTTAAATATTTACAGGGCATCCCCTTCTTCAGGATTAAGTGTATCATAAATTTCTTTTCTGTTAATTACATTAAATAAAAAACCAATTAACTCTACCCTTTGAAATGAAAAAAATT
>DUPC01000023.1 GCA_012838545.1 Acholeplasmataceae bacterium | reverse complement strand
TTTCCCTCATCTTTAACCAATGTTATTTGTAAACCATCTACATTATAACTATCAATCGTTGATTGAAAAACCAACATCAAAAGGGACATTTCACTATCCGCCTTGTTTAAGCGTTCCGTAGTTTTATAATTGGAAATAAGCGATGAAATTACCGAAAACACCATAGTAAAAAAGATGGAAGTAACGGCTAATGTTACGATTACCTCAAGTAATGTCCAACCATGCTTTTTTTGCATTTCGTCCCCCCTAATCACCGATTATATGACAATTATTATCAATAGTATACCATAAATGTCGATTTTTTTCATAAAATTACATAATACTATGAATAGTAAGTAAGAATTTACCAAAAGAAAAACCCTCATTTATGAGGGCTAAACAATAAGCGACAACGTTCCGTTACTTTCTTGATGGCACAAAGCAAGGAATCAGATTGAACATATTGTTCAATTCTTTCCAGCGAAATCCATTTGGTATAAATTTGGCTGCTTTTTCCCGGCGTCAAATGATTCATATTGGCCATAAAAGCAAACGTTAAAGTGTAGTGAAAATGAGGAATTACCTGCAGATCACTGGGAGGGTGGATTTGAAGATAATTATCTTCGGAAACAATTTGGATTGAGAGTATTTGATTACAAAGCAAAGTTACTTTTCTTAACCCGGTTTTATTCTTAATTTCCTTAATTAAAGATTGAATTATTTCACTATCATTGTTAATATGGACTTCAAACCAAGTCCATATTTTTTTTAACTTATCATAGATCATTAAAATGTGGTCGCGTTTCCGATTTAAGATTATAGCAGAAATGGTGAAATGTAAAAATTGAAGTTTGTTTTTGATTAAAACATCCTTGTGGCAAAGCAGTGCGGTTAGCATTCTCATCTTGTCAAGGTCTTCTTGTGCTCCATTGGTACAATAGCTTAACAACTGATTGAGTATCACGAGTAACCCCCTGAAAAATAAAAAACCCTTTTTTCTTGATTATAATTCTTTTAGAAAGAGATGTCAACCAAAAGTAAAAACTACTAATCAATTAAATTAGTAGATGCATTGTTTTTTTAGATAAAAATGATAATTAATCGTTAAGTTGGGGGGAATTTGTCGAATCTTGTTACATTATGAGGAAAGATAATACTTTTTGCTTATCGGTAAGTTTTTTGATAATTTTCGACTTGCGTCAAAACTTTCTTTTTTAACTCTTCGCTGGGAACCGCTTGGAGAGCAATTTCCAAAGCCCAAAGAATAGCCCCACAAACCGGCGGAGCGGTTAAAATATGGTATTCAACCGGTACGCTTGTGTTGGTTTCTACGAATTCGCAAAATGCTTCATACATGGCAGGACATGTGGCATTCGCCCAAACCGAACCTGCCAAAATCACAGGAATTGTCTTTTCAAAATGAAGCTTCCTAATACACCCGACAACACTTCTCGCCATGCAAAGTCCAGCTTGACGCAAGATTTCTTGCGACACTTGGTCCCCAGAATTCCCGTGCGCAAACAATAACTTAATAATTTCCGTGCGGTCAATCTGCCTGGTGTTTAATTTATCGATTAAAACCGGTAAATATTCCTCTTTTTCGGAGATATCGAGAAGCGAGAAAACCGCTGGAGTTAATGTTGTGTTATCCCCAACTCGGTACAATTCATCATACACCGCTTGAAAAACGCGTCTTGTAAGATACGCTCCTCCTGCTTCATCGCCAGAAATATAACCGACGCCACCCACTTGTTGCATTTTTCCCTTTTCATCCAAGCCGACCGTTACCGTTCCGGTTCCGTTAATGGAGCATACCCCGACACCGGTTGGAGATGTCGCTTTAATGCCTAAAAAGCCATCATTATTGACCACAAAATGCTTAAAGCCAATTCTGGCAATGATTTCTTCCAAGCGTTTCTTTTGACTCGGCATATCCACCCCAGCCAGTCCAAAGGCCGCGTAATTAACATCGGAAGACTGTAAATTGTTTCGCTTCAGCAGTTTTTCGATACTTTCTTTCATGACGCGAAAGGCACCATCAAAACCATCCGGAAGCCCTTCGTGGCTACAAGTGCCTAGGCGAATTCCATCAATGAAATTCCCTTCCAAATCAAACAATAAATAATCGGTTTTGGTATTGCCTCCGTCAACTCCTAATACTACCTGTTGCATATTTTACTCCTTAAACTGTGGCAAATATTTTTTATGGGCTTGTACCATTTCATCAAAACAAGTGCTGAAGTTCTTTAAATCGCTTGTTAATGGGTTCATTAAGGCTCCGCGCATCGCTTCCAGTTTATCTCCGGAAAGCGCCGCATTCACGACATGCCGTTCATAAGCTTTAATCATTTGAATATATTCGATAACATGTTGGTTGGCGACATTGGCTTTTATCGGTTTGGCACCGTCTTTGCCGATAATGGCACTGATTTCTATTACATCGTCATCGGCCAAAAAGTCAAGCGCGCCATTATTCAATACATTAACTACATGCACTTCTTGCAAATTGTTGTAAATCGCATTGATTAGGTTGATGGCCACTTCCGAATATCTTGCGCCGCCCCGTTTGGATAGTTGAACCGGTTTTTCATGCAGTTCCTGTTGAGAATAGAGATCTAACAGTTCTTCTTCCAATTCTATGCAAACTTCTCCGCGGGTTTTTGGTGTATTTAGGAGTTTTTGAAGCTTTTGAGCCGGGAAATAATAGTATTCCAAATATGACGAAGGAATCGCGCCAATGGCTTGGATTTGTTCCGAAGTAAAGCCAGAAGCGGGAATGTTTTTCATAGCTTCTGAGTTTACACCTTGCGAAAGAGCGTCTTGAAGGTAATCTTTACCTTGGTATTTTATGCTTGTAACATAAGATAAATGGTTTAAACCGACATATTCCACTTCTGCTTCCTCTAAGCCCATCCGTTTTTTGATACTGTCAATCATGTTGAGCGGAACATTGCAAAGCCCTATCATCTTTACCTTGGTATGGTTCAACAAGGCTTGCGCAACCAATCCTGAAGGGTTGGTAAAGTTAATAAGCCAAGCATCCGGGCATAATTTTTCCATCATTTTTACAATCTCAAGCATAACAGGGATGGTGCGGAAAGCTTTAAACATTCCTCCAATACCGCAGGTTTCCTGACCAATCATATTGTATTTGAGCGGAATCTTTTCGTCCAAAACGCGTGCCAAAAGTTTTCCCACCCGGATTTGCACCATGACAAAACGGGCATTCCTTAACGCTTCTTCGTAACTCATGGTAAGTTTGACTTGACAATCAATGCCCGAACTATCTACCATTCGCTTGGCAAGTCCGCCCACGATTGAGAGTTTTCGTTCGTCAATGTCCATCAAAGAAATTTCTGTTACCGGTAAAGTCTTGTGTTTGGCAATTATGCCTTCAATTAACTCCGGGGTATAAGTGCTCCCTGCACCGATAATACAAAGTTTCATTTTATTCCTCCACGTATTGCTTTAATTCGGCAATTTTATCCAGCCGTTCCCAAGGTAAATCCAAATCATGTCGACCAAAATGTCCGTAAACCGCGGTTTGTTCATAAATTGGTTTGCGTAAATCCAAGTGATTAATAATATCAAGCGGACGTAATTTAAAGTGTTTTTGCACGATCTCGATTAATTGGGCTTCCGTAAACCGGGAAGTTCCGAAAGTATCAATAGCTATAGAGATCGGATCAGACATACCGATAGCATAAGAAATTTGGATTTCTAGCTTTTTGGCAAGTCCTGCAGCTACCAAATTCTTGGCAATGTAGCGGGCCATGTAACTGGCGCTTCGGTCAACTTTTGTGGCATCCTTTCCGCTGAACGCTCCGCCGCCATGACGAGAATATCCGCCATAAGTATCGACGATGATTTTCCGTCCGGTTAAACCCGAATCGCCCTTGGGTCCGCCAATGACAAAACGTCCGGTTGGATTGGTATAGATTTTGGTGTTTTCATCAATTAAATGGCTGGGAATAACAGCTTTAATAACGTGCTCGATTAACTTTTCCCGCAATTCTTCTTGCGTGATCATTTCATCGTGTTGCGTGGAAATCAAAATCGAATCCACTCGATTCACGTTGCCTTCATCATCGTATTCCACGGACACTTGCGTTTTTCCATCGGGACGCAAATGTTTCACGATTCCCTTTTTTCTAACTTCCGCTAAGCGTCGCGCCAACTTATGGGCTAACATAATAGGCATTGGCATATATTCCTCGGTCTCGTCACAAGCAAAACCAAATATGATGCCTTGGTCGCCTGCTCCCTCGCCTTCGCGAACTCCCATCGCAATATCCAGGGATTGTTCGTTGATGGCTACAAGGACAGCCAAATTTTCGGCGTCAAAACCGTATTTTCCGCGGTTGTAGCCAATCCGTTCGACAGTTTGTCGGGCAATTTTTTGAATATCGGAATAACCCGTGGTCGTAATTTCGCCCATGATTAAGACAAGCCCAGTGGTTACGCAGGTTTCGCAAGCTACTTTGGCATATGGGTCTTGTTTTAATATGTCATCTAAAATGGCATCGGAAATTTGATCGCAGATTTTATCCGGATGACCTTCCGTAACCGATTCTGATGTAAAAATATGTCTAATCTTTTTCATATTCGTTTAATACTCCTTCTAGACTCGCTGTTTTATATTATACCACAACTACTGCTTTACCATTAGCGTGGGAATAAATATCGTTTTTACCTGAGATAATCATCCCAAGGCTTCCCTTGGGGTTTAACTTCAAAGGTTAAAGTCTCTTGGGTTACCGGATGGGGAAATTCAAGTTTAAAAGCATATAAAGCTAAAGGCATTTTGACAGAACTTCCATAAAGCGTATCGCCAAGAAGGGGAAAACCGCGGGAAGCAAATTGCACACGGATTTGGTGATGACGCCCCGTTTCCAAGGAAACCTCCACCAGGGTTGTTCCTTTTAAGTGTTTTATGACCTGATAATTTAGAATAGCAATTTTCCCTTGTCCATAGTTTGTTACAAAGGATTTGACTTCTTTTTCATCCTTAATTAAATAATCAACCATTTTTCCGCTACTGTCGGGCAGCACCCCATTCACCAAGGCATAATAATACTTTTTGAAAGCGCGATTTCTAATAACCGCAAAAAGCCGAGAAGCAGCCTTAGAGGTTTTTGCAAAAACCATCACCCCTCTGGTCATTCGGTCCAAGCGATGAACCAACCCTAAATAAACATTTCCCGGTTTCTGATACTTGACTTTTAGATATTGTTTTAACATAGTAAGCATATCGGGGTCGTTCGTTTCATCGCGTTGAGACAAAATTCCCGCCGGTTTATGCACTACCAAGAGATGGTTATCCTCATAAAGGATTAAGTCCTGTATTTGATTCATCAAATCACCTTTATTATTATAGCAAATTTAAGTAATTTTTTCAGAATATTAACTTTTTATTTTATAATCATTTAATTTGAAAAAAAAGCGCTAATATGTTAAGATATTTATTGACTAATATAAATAAATTGAAGAGGTAATAATATGGATGAAGTTAAAAGTACGGTGAATACCCAAGAAACAATACCAGGCAATTTACCGCTTAACACAACTGAAGTTGCACCGAAGCCGAAAAAGAAAATGTCGAGAGCTGAACGCAAAAAATTACGGGTCATTACTCGCCTTATAGAAGGGGAAATCAACGGAACGAAAGCAGCTAAAATGTTGGGGATTACTACTCGCCAAGTGAGAAATTTAAAACGCCAAGTACTCGAACAAGGTTCTGAAGGTGTTATTCATAAAAACAAATATTATAAACCCTACAATGCGATAGATGGAGAGATAAGCGAATTTATTGTTAAGTTATATCGGAAAGAATATCGCGGAACAAACTTTAGTGAATTCGCCCGCATTGTTCAAAAGGAATACAATATTGAAGCTTCGCGCAGCACGATTTACAATTTTTTAAGAAGAGCCAGAATTCGCAGCCCGCAGCGCAAGAAAAAGAAGACGAAAAAAACAATGGTTACAACTTCAGCTAAGGATATAAAATCTAGCAAAGAAAAAAATTAAGCATTGCTTTTGATGCTTAATTTTTTATTTTTATGTTATACTATTTCTAGATTAATAAAGGACTGATTTTATGACCAAAAAAATCAAAATAGGAAATCTCTATATCGGGGGTGGCGAACCAATCGCCATTCAAAGCATGACCAATACCAAAACCGCCGATGTACAAGCTACCGTCAAGCAAATCAAAGCTTTGGAAAAAGCGGGAGCCGATATTGTGCGTCTGGCTATCGTCGACGAAAAAGATGCCCGAGCAATACCGGAAATTAAACAAAAGGTTTCGGTTCCGCTGGTAGCCGATATCCATTTCGATTATCGTTTAGCGCTTATGGCCATCGAAAACGGCATCGATAAACTTCGTTTAAACCCCGGCAATATCAAAAACATTGACCACATCAAAGCAGTGGTATATTCTTGCCAAGAAAAGCAAATCCCGATACGGATAGGCATTAACGGAGGATCCCTTGATTCCAAATACGACTCGGTGACAGCGGAAAACCTTGTGGCAAGCGCCAAAGAGCATGTCGATATCTTGGAAAACCTCGGCTTCTACGATATCTGCATTAGCATCAAAACCACCAATATTGAAACTACGATTGAGGCAAACCGCTTGGCTTCCCAAACCTTCTCTTATCCCCTTCATATCGGTTTAACCGAAGCCGGGACCCTTTTAAGCGGAGCAATTCGTTCCAGTTATGCCTTGGGAACCCTTGTAAAAGAAGGAATCGGTGATACGATTCGCATATCTTTAACAGGCAATCCCGTTCCGGAAATCGAGGTCGCAAAAGGAATCTTAAAAATGTTCGGCAAAATTGACGAACCAACGCTTATCAGTTGTCCGACCTGCGGTCGCACCAGTTACAATATGATGCATATTGTTTCCGAAATCGAACCGTTTCTTGCCACCATTAAAGTCCCTTTAAAAGTGGCTATCATGGGCTGTGTGGTCAACGGTCCAGGCGAAGCTAAGGATGCAGATATTGGGATAGCAGGAGGGAGGAATGCGGCGGTGCTCTTTAAAAAAGGACAAATCGTTCGAAAACTAGCCGAGGAGGAAATTATCCCTGTCTTAAAACAAGAAATCCTGGAACTTGCCATGGAAAAAACAAATAAATAATAAATGAGGAAAAATCGCTTTCCTCATTTTTTTATTAGATGGCTTCCTTTTTTAATTCTTCGATTAATGTGGGATTAAAAGTTTTGGCTTTAATCATGGCGATTTCTGCCCGATAAGGCGAAACTTCTGTGCCGTTGGTTGTTTCGATATAAGGGGTTTCCAATATTTTCGGAATTGTCTGGAATGTTTCATCATAAACTACACGCATTAAGGCGTCAAAACCTATCATGCCAAACCCAATATTTTCGTGACGGTCTTTTTTTGCGCCCCTTACGTTTTTGGAATCATTTAAGTGAATTACTTTAATTTTGTCCAAACCGACGATGGAATCAAACATTTGTTTAACCCCTTCATAATCGTTGACAATATCGTACCCTGCATCATGCACATGACAAGTATCAAAACAAACGCCGTTACGCTTGGGATTATCGATTAAATCCAGCAATGTTTTGATTTCTTCAAAAGTTTTTCCACATTCCGTACCTTTTCCCGCCATCGTTTCCAACAAAATTACTACATCAGATTCAGGAGTATTGGCAATAATTTGTTTAATGCCCTCGGCAATTCGCTTCAAGCCGTATTCGACTCCCATTCCGACATGGGCGCCGGGGTGAATGACGAGATACTTTGCTTTGACAATGGTCGCCAAACGCACTTCGCGGGTCAAGAAATCGATGGCAAATTGCCACTTGGCATCATCGCTTTGAGCAAGGTTTACGATATAAGGGGCATGCACGACAACATCATCCATGGATAACCCGTGTTTATTCATCGCTTCATGCATCGCCTCAATCTTTAGTTCGCTTGCGGGTTTGCGATATGTGTTTTGGGGAGCACCCAAATAAAACATCATAGCGTTAGCGCCATTAGCAATGGTTTCCCTGACGCTTCCAAGTAACATCCAAGCGCCGCTATTTTCCACATGTGATCCTATTTTCAATGTACTATTCATATTTCTTTTTCTTCCTATAGATATTGCTTACATACTCACGCTTAAGCGTGCGAATTTCTTTTAAGATTTTTTCTTTGCGTTTCTTTTTGTAACCTGGTTTTACCTTTTTCGGCATCGGTGTTTTTGCGTGAACCAAGGCTTCAAATTGTTTAATCTTTCCAGAAGGTTTTCCTTCTTTAAGAATGGTAGGTTCCAACCCTTGGGAAGTAATTTTCACAAAAACCGGGTTTAGGCCTTTCTTCTTGAGTTCGTTGACGTATTTTTTGTCATCGTAATCGTATAAACTGATGGCTTGGCCACTCATATCAAACCGCGCTGTCCTACCGGTTCGATGAACATAAAACTCGACGTCAAGCGGCAAATCAAAGTTGATGACATGGCTTACCCCTTCAATATCGATGCCGCGGGAAGCGATGTCGGATGCCACCACATATTGATAGCGGAGATCTTTGATTCTTTTTAGGGTTTGCCGGCGGACACGGTCGTCCAAATTCCCGTGGATAACACCTACTTGGTATCCGTGGGTGGCGATAAACTTAGCAAGGAAATCGACATCCTCGACTTTATTGACAAAAATCAATGCTAAAAACGGGTTAATAATTTTTAACAACAAAATCAACACTTCTTCTTTGTTCTTGGCTTTCGTTGGGATAAAGAGGTGTTCGATTGTTGCTTTGGTCAACTGCGGTTCGCTGATGACAATTTCTTTTACACCCTCTAAATACCGATTCATAAAGTGCCGCATCGCCTTAGGGATGGTAGCGCTAAACAACATGAATTGGGGTTTGGGGATTACCGCTAAAACTTGGTCGACTTCTTCTAAACCTCTGCCATCCAAAACCATGTCCGCTTCATCGATTACCACGATTTGGGAAGTATAGATTTTCAAGACATTGGTGGCAATCGCCAAATCCAGAATACGGCCAACTGTCCCGATCACGATATGGGGTTGGGACATTTCAAAGCGTTTAATTTCTTGTTCGCGAGAAGTTCCCCCAATCGCCAGGCGAATATCTAAATCATTATTGTTTTTTGGGAATTTGCTTGCGACTTCAAATAATTGCATGGCAAGTTCCCGGGTCGGTGATAAAATCAAAGCTTGCACAAGCGGTTTCGTTACATCGATTTGTTGCATAATCGGAAGCAAAAAAGCATGTGTTTTACCGCTTCCGGTTGCGCTTTCGACAACCAAATTTTCGCCTATTAAAGCTCGGGAAATTACGGCTTTTTGGACTTTGGTTTCTTCCACAAAACCGATATCCTGTAGTGTTTCGTTAATAAAGGGTTTAAACCGATAATCAGTAAATGCCATCATCAACACCTCCTATTAACTTGCCGATGACTTGCCCATTGATAATTTGTTCTAACTTAACCGGTAATAGCAAATTGGTTAAGTCCTTTTCATCCTCCACAAATACTTCAATGTAGTTTGAGGAATAACCGCGCCATAACCCTTGCTTTCGGTTTTCGAACAACACCAATTGAGTTGAATCGATAAAACGTTCTTGATACTCTTGTTTTAAGGCACTGCTTAGTTTAAGCAATGTCCTTGTTCTTTCTTCAATTATTTCTGGCGCGAGATGGCCGTTTAAAGTATCCGCTTTGGTTCCTTTTCGACGGGAATAAGGGAAAATATGCATTTGCGCAAACCCGATTCTGTTGATAAAGTCAATGGCTTCTTGATGTTCCGCTTCGGTTTCGCCCACAAAGCCCCCTAAACAATCGGTAGTAATGGCAATATCGGGAATAAGAGAACGTATTTCCTTTATCCGGTTTTCATATTCTAAAGTAGTATACCTACGGTTCATCCGTTTTAAAACGCTGTCTGAGCCTGCTTGAAGAGGAATGTGCAAAAGCTTTGCCAATCGCTCGGGATATTTTCTGAAAAGCGCCAACAATTCATCGGTGATTTCCAACAATTCAATCGAAGATAAACGAAGGCGTGCCAATTGAGGAAAAGTCGACAAAATACTGTCAACCAATTCCGCCAATGTGATGTTGCCTAAATCTTTTCCGTAAGTGCCGGTATTGATTCCCGATAAGATTACTTCCTTTACCCCGCTATCCACAAGGTTCTTTATTTCTTCCAAAACACTTGTCATATCGCGGCTCCTGATTGGTCCTCTTGCATAAGGGATTAAGCAGTAACTGCAGAAATTTTCACATCCGTCTTGGATTTTTATAAAACCCCGGGTATGTTTTTGAAGACGACCCATTTTTAATTCTTCGAAAGTTTGATACTCTTCAATTGACTTTTGGTAATGGCGTTTAATTTTGGTTTTTTGAAACTCTTTTACATAATCGATAATTTTGCTTTTTCCGCTACTGCCCAGCACAATATCGACGCCTTCGATAGCGATTACTTCCTCAGGAGCAATTTGCGAATAGCATCCCATAACCACCATGATAGCTGCGGGGTTCTTGCGGATTAAGGAGCGTATCAACTTTCGGCTTTTGGCATCGGATGTCTTCGTTACCGTACAAGTATTGATGATTTGGACATCAGCTTCTGCGTCATTATCGGTCCACTGCCATCCGGCTTCCCCTAATTGGGAACTAACCGCTTCCGATTCATATAGATTTACCTTGCAACCCAAGGTATGGATTTTAAATTTTATGGTTGTGTTTTTTTCGCTTTCTATATTCATGCTTTTAACTCTTTCTGATAAACAATGGCACTCAATAATAATAAAGGCGCAAGTTCCGTCCGAAGGATTCTTTTGCCTAAAGTAATAGGGATAAAGCCCGCTTCGGTTAAAATCTCCACTTCTTTTTCGTCAAAGCCGCCTTCTGGACCAAATAATACCAGTAGGCTTTTCATATTGTCAATAGATAAATGTTTTTTTAGATTTACATCGTCTGTCGGAGAATCTTCATAGGCAAACAGACATAAGTCGAAATTGGCTTTTTCTTTGATTAATTCCGGAATAGTAAGCGGTTTGATAAATTTCATCAAACGGTTTCGATGGGATTGTTCGGATGCTTCTTTGATAATTTTGTTGATTCGTGCTTCTTTCTTTTCGCCTTTTTCCTCTTGCCATTTTGCGGTAGAGCGGTTCATAAAAATGGGAATATAAGCTTTGGCCCCTAAGGCAACACATGATTCAATCACAAATTCCATTTTTTCTCTTCGTACCAATCCGTGGGCGATTGTAACATCAAGCGGTAGTTCATTGTTTTCTTCAATTTTTCCGTTCAATTCTACGATTGCTTCGTTTGGGGTCAATTTGATAAGTTTACCTAAAAAAGTCCCTTCCGTTTCATGACATACGATGACGGAATCTTTTACCTGCATCCTCATCACTTTTTGGACATGATAAGCATCGCTAGGAAGCAATACAGCTCTTTTTTCTTGAATGTTTATTTGTTCAACAAAATAACGTTGCATAACATCAGTCTTCCTTTTATTTAATTATTGTACCATATTCGGCCATAATTATCACCTATTTTACACTTTCGGCAAAAAAAAAAGAGCCTAAAGGGCAAACTTTAGACTCTGAGAGATTAATATTATTTGTTGGAAAAGAAACGTTTGATTCGGTCAGACCACTTGTTCCCAGCGGTTTCATCGGTTTTGCTTAATTTTTGGAATAGTTCCTTTTGATTGCTGGTCAATTTAGTTGGAGTGACAACCGTAACAATGACATATTGATTACCGGTCCTACCTGTGGTTTGACTGGATATTCCTTTTCCTATCAACTTAAACTTTGTGCCTGTTTGCGTTCCAGGCGGTATTTTCAATGCGACCATACCATGGAGTGTTTTGACTTCCAAAGTGGTTCCTAAGGCTGCTTGGCTAAATGTAATCGGCATTTGGAGAATGATGTCATTGCCTTCGCGCTCAAAAATTTCATGGTCCTTTACGGTTACATTGATATACAAGTCGCCGCTTGGTCCACCGTTGTGGCCAGCTTCCCCTTGACCGGATAACCGAATTGTTTGGTCATCTTCGATACCGGCTGGGATATTGACGCTGATTGTAGCATCTTTTTTCATCCGACCGGCGCCATGGCATGTTTCGCACGCTTTTCTGATTTTGCGACCGGTTCCCCGACATTCGGAACACGTGGTTTCGGTTTGCATACGACCAAGGAAGGTTGTTTGTTCGATGATTACCCGACCGCGCCCACCACAGCGGGTACAAGTCGATATGTCTTGACGCGAAAAAGCCCCTGTTCCGCCACAAGTGCTACATTCCTCAAAACGAGTAATGTGAATCGGTTTCTTTACGCCAAAAGCTGCTTCTTCAAACGTAATGGTAATATTGATGCTTAAATCTTTACCTTTTCGAGGACCGGATGGGTCGCTCCGACGACCACCGCCAAAGATATTGGCAAAAATATCTTCAAAGCCTCCAAAGCCACTGAAACCGCTAAAACCGCCCATGCCACCCATGGTTGGGTCTTCATGACCGTAACGGTCGTAATTTTGGCGTTTTGCGGGGTCGCTTAAAACTTCATAAGCTTCTTGAATCTCTTTAAATTTTTCCGTAGCGTTTGGATCGGAACTAACATCGGGATGATACTTTTTGGCAAGGGTCCGATACGCTTTTTTTATCTCATCTTCACTTGCACTTTTAGGAACATCTAATATTTCATAGTAATCACGTTTAGTTGCCATCGTTCGGCCCCTCCGTTTCTATATGGTTTTTAACAATCTATTTATCAAGATCCTCATATTCGGCATTTACGACATTGTCGTCATCTTTATTGTCACTGCCGGCTTGTGCATTTTTGGCTTCGTATTCGTGTTGGGCTTTTTGGTAGGCTTTGGTGGCTATACCTTGAGCAGCTTTTTCAAGTTCTTCTTTGCGTTTTCTGATTTCGTCTAAATCTTTGCCTTCAAGTGCTTTTTGAAGCGCTTCGGAAGCTTTTTCTACCTCTTGTTTTTCAGAATCGGTTACCTCGCCACCTAAATCATTGATGGACTTTTTAACCGCAAACAACAGTTGATCCGCATCATTCCGTAAATCGACTTCTTCTTTCTTTTGTTTGTCCGCTGCAGCATTTTCTTCAGCTTCACGGATCATTCTTTGGATTTCGTCTTCCGGTAAAGAAGAGCCCCCAGTAATCGTAATTTCTTGTTTCTTTCCGGTACCTAAGTCTTTGGCACTGACATGGACAATACCGTTTGCGTCAATGTCAAACTTGACTTCGATTTGTGGCACACCCCGTGGGGCTGGCGGAATACCGGTTAATAGGAAACGACCAAGGGATTTGTTGTCGCCAGCCATTGGACGTTCACCTTGAACAACGTGAATATCTACAGCAGTTTGGTTATCTGAAGCGGTAGAGAAAATTTGCGATTTCGATGTAGGAATGGTAGTATTGCGTTCAATCAATTTGGTTGCAACGCCACCCAAGGTTTCGATACCAAGGCTAAGTGGCGTAACGTCAAGCAGCAACACGTCTTTAACTTCACCTGCAAGCACACCAGCTTGGATTGCGGCACCCATGGCAACTACTTCGTCAGGGTTGATGCTGCGGTTTGGTTCTTTGCCCAGTTCGCGGCGAACTAAATCCTGAACCGCTGGAATCCGGGTGGAACCGCCCACCAACAAGACTTGGTCAAGATCGTTTGCGGTAATCTTGGCATCTTTCAAGGCTTGGCGAACTTGATTTTTCGTCGATTCGATTAAAGGCATAATCAATTCTTCGAATTTAGCTCTGGTTAAGCTTAAATTCAAGTGTACCGGTTCATAGTTTAGGTTGGCACCGATAAACGGTAGGTTAATTTCGGTTTTGGTAACGCCGCTTAATTCTTTCTTAGCTTTTTCAGCAGCTTCTCTTAATCTAAAGAGGGCTGTTTTGTTTTTGGAAAGATCGACCCTTTCTACTTTCTTGAATTCTTCGATTAAATAGTTTACGACTAATTGGTCAAAGTCATCGCCCCCGAGACGATTGTTTCCCGAAGTCGATAGAACTTCGAAAGTTCCGTCAGCAAGTTGCAATACCGAAACGTCAAAGGTTCCGCCGCCAAGGTCATAAACCAAAACGGTTTGTTCTTTATTTAATTTATCGATTCCATAGGCTAAAGCTGCTGCTGTTGGTTCATTGATAATTCGTTTGACATCTAAGCCGGCTATGCGTCCGGCATCTTTTGTGGCTTGACGTTCCGCATCATTAAAATAAGCCGGAACCGTAATAACCGCTTCGCTAACCTTTTCGCCAAGATAAGCTTCCGCTGTGGCTTTTAGGTTTTGAAGGATCATGGCCGATATTTCTTGGGGAGTATACTCTTTTTCATTAACTTTTACTTTTTGATTAGTTCCTATTTTTCTCTTAATGGAGAAAATAGTGTTAGGATTGGTTACAGCTTGACGACGGGCATTATCACCGACGATTATTTCCCCATCTTTGAAGGCAACTACCGATGGTGTGGTTCTGAATCCTTCGGAGTTGGTTATAACTTTAGGGTCGCCCCCCTCCATAACTGCAACACATGAATTGGTTGTACCTAAGTCAATTCCAATAATTTTACCCATTGTTCTTTTCCTCCTTTTCTTCAATTGATTTGGTACTAGCTTTGTTTACTTTTACAATACTTGGACGTAGAATCCGGTCTTTGTACATATAACCGGTGATGATTTCTTCTACGATTACATCTTCTTCTACGCCTTCAACCCAAACAGTTTCGGCAGCCGAATGCAAGCTTGGGTCAAATTTTTGGTTTTTGGTTTCAATCGGTTTTACGCCGTATTGAGCCATGATGTCTTGAATTTGCGTATTGATGAGTTGAAACCCGGTTAAATATTTCTTAAGTTTCTCGTCATCGGTTTCGGTTTGCACAACTTTGTTGAAGATATCGGTAATATTGATGAAATCTGCAAAGAAAGATTGCAAAGCATATTTTCGATCTCGAATCTTTTCCTCATTGGAACGGCGTTTAAAGTTTTCTAGTTCCGCCCGATTTCTTAACAATTGATCGTTTAGTTGGGCAATTTCCGCTTTTAATTTAGCAATTTCTTCTTGACATGCGCATTCTTCGTTTGTTTCGGTAGGGCATTTTTCCCAACACGAATCCTTTGAATCAGTTGATGGGGTCGCCTCCTCTTGTGTTAAATCTTCATTTTCTTTTTCTTCTTCGCGATAACGATTAAATTCGCTCATTCTTACCTCCTTTAGCTACACGTTGGGTTTATACGATTTTTTTGATGTTTGATGCAATGTATTCTAATATCGGAATGACTTTGTCATATTGCATCCTAGTAGGACCAATTACCGATATCGCCCCGCGATCGCCTGAAGCACTTGTATATGGTACCGTAATGACGGTACAGTTTTGCATTGCTTTGATTTCGTTTTCTTGACCAATACGAACAGTAATTCCGGAATTATCGAGTTTGATGACTTTGAAAATATCTTTATTATCAATTGCCTCAAACAACTCTCGAGCTTTCTTTACATCCTGAAACTCCGGCAGTTCTAAAATATTGGTCTTCCCCGCAATATGATACTTATTGGAAGCCATTTCCACAAAGGCGTTAACGAATGCAGCAATCAATTCTTCGCGATAACATAAGAAATCGCAAATTTCTTCGTTTTGGGATGCTTCTTTTAAACGCAGTTCAATTTCTGTAATCATCACATCATGCAATAATTCGTCTAATACTTTAACAACGCGTTCCACTTCTTTAATACTAATGCCTTCCGGAAGCATGATTTTTTTCGATTCCACATAACCTTGGTCGGTTACCATTAGGATGATAGCGAATCGTTCCTGAAGCGAAATAAACTCCAACTTCTTGATTCGCGAATGTTCTGCGGATTGTCCGAGTGCCACCACTGCATAATTCGTCAAATCCGCTACCAAATTAAGCGATTCGGTAATCGCTTCTTGACGAGTTATATTGGCCTGACTAAAGATTTGGTCAATCATTGGGAAAGCAAGTTCGCGTTCTTGCTTTTCTTTCATGATTTGCTCAACATATAAGCGATATCCCGTTTCCGAAGGAATCCGCCCGCTGGAAGTGTGCGTCTTTTCCAAAAAACCCATTTCTTCCAAATCAGCCATATCATTGCGAATGGTCGCGGGAGAAAACGGTAAATCCGGACGTTTCGAAAGCGTCCGAGAACCAACCGGTTCATTAGTGCTAACATATTCTTCGACAATGGCTTTCAAAACCAATATTTGGCGTTCTGACAACAAATCATATCGCTCCTTCCTGGCATTTTTTTTCATACGTTATTTATTATACATTTTTGTGTTAGCAATGTCAAGTGATTAGTGCTAAATTTTTGGACAGTATTATTATAATAACTAACAGCCAACTTATGCATCAAAAAAAGGAAAAACATTGCTGCTTTTCCTTTGAAAATTAAGGATAATTTTATCTTTGGGAAATTTTTGCAAACGGATTTCCGTTTCGCTCTTCTTCTATTGTTGTCGTTTCATCATGACCCGGGAAAACCCAAAAGTCCCCCTCTAACGAAAGCAACCGATTTACGCTTTTTATTAGTAGAAATTGATCGCCGGTAGGAAGGTCGCTGCGACCAACCGTATTTTTAAACAAGGTATCGCCAGAGAATAGCATATCGTCGATAATCAAGGATACCGAACAATCGGTATGACCGGGAGTTTCCAAAACCCCTACCTCAAAACCGTCCGTTAAAGTCAATAAATCCTTGTCCTGAATAAACTGTGTGCGGTCAGGGTCAAAACGGTTTTTAGCCGCTCCGCCATAATATAAACCATGATGCTTATTCGGATCATCCAATTTATAATAAGCTAATTTATGCAAATAGCATTTTACCTCGGGAAACTTTTCTAAAAGTTGCCTTAAAGTGCGAAAATGATCGAAATGCGCATGGGTTAAAAACACACCCACTAATTGGCGTTTTTTTAGGGCTTTAACGATTTTGCTTACCTCGCAAGCGGGATCTATTACAATTGCGCTTTTTTCATCTCCTACAACATAAGTATTTCCCATAAAAATATTGTCATTTAACAAAAGGGCTTTTTTCATAAATATAAACTGATATAACCCTTTCTAGGCTTTGGGAAGGCTTGCGGCTGCAATACTTTGTCCAACCCGACGGCTCTTTTCGTCAGGCATGCGAATTTGCATGTTTTGGAATTCGGGGAATTCGCTCGCAAGTACTTCTTTGGCTTTTTCTACGATGATTAATCCTCCCCATCCACTTGTTACCCTTCCTAGTAACAATAGATGTTTGATTTGGTAAAACTCGCTGTAATAAGCTAAAGCATATCCCAAATAAATCCCGATGGTTTCGTAAATTGCTTTGGCTCTTTCATCGCCGTTTTTCATCAAAGCTTGAACGACTTTTAGTTTTTCGGCCGGCGACAGTGTTTCGTCAAAAGCAATACCGGCTCTTGGCGCTAGCTTAATAACGGAATCTTGACTGAAATACTTAACCCCGCAACCATAATCTCCGCTCCATTCGTCAACCATCGCTTCTTTGTTAAAGTCCACCGGAACAAAAGCAAGTTCGTTAAGCCAACCCATGAGGTTGCCTTCTTCGTTAATATAACCTGCGGCTTCACTGGTGCCCATGGCAATTCCCAAGACATTGGTGTCTTTTAATTCCATTGCTCCGGCTAAAGCGGTAACATCTCCGTCATTGGCAACTTCCAGCGGCACATCACCGATTTCCTTGGCAGCGCGAATGTAGACATCACGTGCCTTGGCATTAAAGACATCTTCCGGAACATTAAGGAATAGCGATGCCACACGCACTTCATTATCGATATAAATACCGGCACTACTTACGCCAATCGCATCCACGCGCGGCATTTTGGAAGCAGCCCGTTTAAAACTATCGAGAATGCCTTGATAATGGTAATCCGGATCGGTTTGGAGTTTTGGATGCCAAACGACTTCTTCGCTGTAAATCGCTTCGCCATTGACAACGGCGCTTACCTTTCGGTCCGAGCCCCCTGCATCAAACCCAATCCGATAGCCGTCTAAATTGCCCCCAATTTTAATGGAAGCTTTGACTTCGGTCGGAACTTTGTCAATCGAGGTGGCGATCACTTCGAACGGTTCACGATAAACTCTGCTCATGAATTCAACGTCAAATTTGCGTTCGCCATCTTTGTTAAAGATAGCTTTTAGTTTTTCGGTTACCAAGGGGTTACCGCCTAAATAGATTTTGAATCCTCCGACAACCCATAAAATACTTTTGATAAGACGTTCGATGATGGCAACATTGGTTTGAAGCGTTTGGTCATTGACGCCAAGGATATCCAGATCATAACGATAACGGTATCCACCTTGTCTTTCCACGCAAATAGCCATTTTTTCTTTCTTTTCGTCTTGTGCTACTTGTTTTCGGAACCACCGTAAAACGACACTCATCGGTTGAAAACCAGGATCTAGTTGTGGTATTATTTTTAGTTTATCCATAGCCTCTCCTCCTTGAGACATTTTTCTATAATTATACCACATTACCTGTCAAAGTGGTGAAAAAGTGTTTCACTTAAACAATCCTTTTTAAGCAGTAATAATAAGCCCTCTCTTGATTCATAATAATAAAGAAATAAATGGGGGGATAGTAATGAAAAAAACAACCCACTTTTTAATTATGGTAGGCGGTTCTGTTCTTTGGTTATCTTTTTCCGTTTATTTATCACTTGCCTGGATTGAAGAATTGACCAAACTTTTTAACAAGACGATCGCAATTACCATAATCAGCGGAATTGCTTATTTACCTGGATACCTTTCCGCTAATCTATTCATTACTTTGCTTTTCGTCAAACACGATTATCCAATCGGTTCCTATCAACAACCCCTTTCGGTTTTGATTCCCGCCCACAATGAAGAAAAACACCTTTATGCCACTTTACAAGCTCTCGCCTGGCAAGATTATCAAGGCTCTTTGGAAATTATTGTAATCGACAACGCCAGTAACGATGGCACCCGAAAAATAGCCGAAAAAGCGCGAAAGAATTTGGCCTTAAAAATTAAAATCCTAACCGAGCCCCAGAAAGGCAAACACCATGCCTTAAATAAGGGTTTAAAAGAGGTAAACACAAAATATTTCGTTTGTTTGGATGCGGATACGGTTTTGCACGAAAAAGCGATTTCCTTGATTGCGAATAGGATAAACCAAGATGAAAAAACCGGAGCGGTAGCGGGGGGAATCCTTGTACTTAATCACCAAGAAACCCTTTTGACCAAAATGCAATACTATGATTATTTTTTAAGCATCAATGCCATCAAGCATCTCCAATCCCATTATCGTTCCACTCTGGTTGCCCAAGGAGCTTTCAGTATTTACGTTACCGCTTTGGTTAAGGAACTGGGCGGCTGGGATGAGGTTGAGGGGGAAGACATTGTGCTGACTTGGAAAATCTTAAAAGCCCAAAGAGCCGTTTTGTTTGAACCGCGAGCAGTCAGTTTTACAATTGTTCCTTCAAGCATAAAAAGTTTTTTAAGTCAACGTATGCGTTGGGCGAAAGGCATGATTGAAGGCTTGAAAGCGGTTAAACCTTGGGAACAAAGAAACTTTTTTCCCCTATACTTTACTTTCATCGATTTGTTGATTCCTTTAATCGATTTGTGCTATCTGTTGTTTTTTCTTCCCGGTATCATTCTTTCCTTTTTTGGCTTTTTTTATCTGGTTGGACCGATTTCCCTATATGTCATTCCCTTGTTTTTATTTAACTATTTTTTAATCTATCGCATCGCGACTACCCAAGTCTTAAAGCCGATGAATATACCTTTTCAGTTAAACTTTGGCGAATTTATTTCATTTATGGTCTTTTATCAAAGCTTAATGGCTTTTTCGGCCTTTTTGGGTTATTTGGCGGCGCTTTTTTCCTTTACGGTTCCCTGGAATAAAAAAGAACCTTCTTAGCCCGGATAAACAAGGAAGGTTATAACAAGATAGTTATCAAACAAGGATTTTTCTCATATATTAAAATGAACGAAAAAAAGAAAGGAATTAATTTGATGACTAACTTTTCAAAAAAAGGAGAAAAAATTACGGAACAATCGTATATCGAGAATATTTTGCGCCTTAATTTAGGTAAAGCAGCAAGTTTTCATATGGATTATGACGAGGGCGAAAAGGTATTTAAAGGTATTATCACCCAAGCTAATACCGATCATTATATCATTGAGGAAAAAGTTTCCGGAAAAACCATAATATTACCTTCCATTTTTCTTAAATATATTGTTTTTGATGAAAAAATCAATTACCCCACTGTTGCCCCTAAATTTAAAAGAACCAGCCAATCATATCCATTTGAAAAAGCGCTTAGGCAACCTCCTATCAGCGCCCAAAGCGCGATTGTCATAGACGGCAATACCGGTTCAATCGTTTTTGAACAAAACGCTTTTTCCGAACTCCCGATTGCCAGTCTTACAAAACTCATGACCGCTATCGTCGCCTTAGAAGCAAGTAGTTTGAACGATTTGGTTACAATTAGTGCGGAAGCAGCCGCCCAAACGCCATCTTCTTGTCCGCTGGTTGCAGGGGACACGCTGTCGATGCGCGACCTTTTATATTGCTTGTTGTTGAGGTCGGGGAATGATGCGGCGTGGGCGATTGCGGAATACGTGGCGGGTAATGTGCCCTCATTCGTCAATCTTATGAACCAAAAAGCCAAGGCTTTAGGCCTAAACCAAACAACTTTTACCAATCCTTCCGGATTAGACGTCCCTTCTAGCAATCTTTCCCCTTCTTACGACTTAGCCCGCTTGATGCGCTATGGATTAACCAATCCAAATTTCCGAAAAATCATTGGCACCAAATCATATCAAACAACTTCCCAATTAGGCAATGAATACAACTTTATCCATAAACATCGCTTGCTTCATAATGTTTATTATGTAATTGGGGGAAAAACCGGTTTTACGCGTCGGGCAGGCAGAACCTTGGTAACCGCCGCAGAACAAGACGGGCAAGAATTTATTGTTGTTACCTTAAACGATCCCAACGATTGGGAAGACCATGTCAACTTGTTGGAATATGCCTTTAATTTATACGGAATAACGGTCGATACGCCAAACGATTTTGCCAAACCGATTCCGGGAGCTAGTGACTAAAAAAACCCCTAAAAGGGGTTTTTAGTTTGAGGATTGTTTTAAGGTTTTACCGTGATAAGAATAGTCGACGATTATAACATCGTTACCGATTTTGATGATATTTTGCCACGGAATTCTGGTTGCGTCTTTTCTGGTAACCAATTGCATGATTTTCATACCTGCTTGCACTTTGATGCTTGTAATGTTGCCGGTATTGGTATCAATTTCGACATCGGTTATTTTTCCGATTTTACTTCCGTCCTTCTCGTTGATAACGTCTTTATCCGCCAACTCGGAAAGTAACATTTGCCAAATCACTTCTTTCTTTTTTAAAAAATTATTATATCAATACCATTATATGTGCAAACGCCCAAATTGTGACAATAATCAACGAAAATTATGGCTGTATAAACCGTCTAGATTATAGCGTTCGCGTTCGTCCCCAACGAAAATATGTACTACGATTTCGTTTAAATCGACTAAAAACCACCGTGAATCGCCATGGCCGCTAATGCTTCTTATGGTGAAACCATGAAGCGGAGCCTCTTTGCGTAAATAATCCACCCCTGCATGACCTTGGCGCGAATTGTTTACCGAGGTGATGATGCTAAAGTCGTAGAAAGGGGTTAAACTCGTCATATCATATACTTTCGTGTTCGAGACGACCGCCTTGTCAAGTATTTCAATTACCTTTTTTACTTTATCAGTCATTCAATTTCTCCTTTATATAAAATTCATAAGTATCTTTGGTCAAAGGATGCAAATAATATTGTCTTTCTTTAATTATGCGCACTGTGTCAATCAACACTTCTTTGAACCCCAGCAAAAAATCTTGCTCGGTAATTATGCGATAATAATCGATATTTTCATAAGTTCTGCTTTCTTCGGTGGCATCGCTGACATAAAGCAACATCCCTAAAGTTGTCATATTGGGTTTACCGGTAGTATGGTACTTTATGGCATCAATGATGTGATCAGAAACGAAAGGATAATCCCGCTTAACCCACAGGGCGCCGATGAAACTGTGCCAAATCGTTTTCGCATGGATAAACAGTTCCGGATAATCGCTGGGAAGGGCCTCCTCCCTGGCCGAATCCAAAAATAGGCTAATCTCATTACTGGAAAAAAGTTTTCCGTAATCATGTAGAAGGCAGGCAATCTTGACTTCTTCGACCGGCAAACCAAGCTTATGGATATCATTTAATTTAACGGCTCTTCTGATTACTCTTTCGATGTGAGAAAAGCGCTTGAGAGTAAATTCATTGCGACTAAATTTGGCTTTTACTTCTTCGTATAATTCTTGATAGGTCACTCAGGTTCTCCTGTGATAAACGATACCGGACATTCCACGAGCGTACTTTCCGGAACGGTAACCGTTATTTTCAAGTTTTGGCCTTTGATATGCAAAAAGCCTAATCCGCTGATTGTTAAGTCATAAAACAGATTCTCTTCTAAGGCAAATTGATGTTGTTTTACCTTGCTCGCCCAAGCCTTTTCTTCTGCGGAAAGGGGAGGAACCAAGAGTTCGCCTAAATGCTCTTGATAAAAAGTATTCGCCCCTTCGGTCTTGGTGCGGTGAACATACAAACTATTGGCCACAAAACATGATACGCTTGCTTGCGTGCTGTCTAGATCGATTCTAGCCAATCCCCCTAAAAACAAGGTTTGCTTTCCCTTAAGTTGAAAGGTTCGTACTTTGATTTTATTTTTGGGAGCTATCATTTTGATGGAATCAAAGCTTAAGTATGAAGCAATACTGTTGGGATGTAAATACCCCGGCGTATCGATTAGATAGCGGTATTTTTTTGTTACCCCTTTGGCAAACGGAATTTTGATTATATCCAATGTGGTTTGAGGACGGTTGCTGGTGGTAATTAAATCGCTGGGATATTTTTCCATCTGCAATAATCTAATAAACCCGTTCATGATAGTCGATTTGCCGACGCTTGTGGCACCCAGCACGAACACATCATGATTAAGGTTCTTTTTTTGATTAACATAGTGTTCAATTTTTGTTAGGGCTTTAATCAAATCCTTGGTTTTTAAAGCGGAAATAGGTAAAATTTGGGCAAGATTTAAGTTTAATGTATTGGCTTTTTGCCGAATGTACCTTTCGATATGATGAACTTTTATGCTTAATGGCAGAAGATCGATTTTGTTGATTAAAATCAAAACTTTTTTGTTTTGGACATATTCCTTTAAACGAGGGATAAAACCGCCGTTTAAATCCAGCACATCGAGGATTAAGACTACCAAACAATCGCTTTCTTTTACAGTTTGTAATTTTAGATAGTATTGTTCATTAAAACTCTGCAAACTCCCGGAAAATAATTCCTGGTTATAATGGCGCAGCGAGAAACACCTTTTACAATAAGCCATTTCGCCTTTTTCGATTAATACCAATTCGCTTACAAAACCAGGAGCCGTTTCATCCGCAGTTTGAAGTTTAATTCCACAACCAATACATCTACTCATGTATTATCTCCTTTTCCTTCAACAATTTATATAGTTCAGGTCGTACTTTTGCCAGTTTCTTTAGATACCTTTTCTCTCTCAACCTGTTTATTTTCGTATACCATTTTTGCGTTTTGGGGTCAATGGTTTTGACAAGGATGCTATCGATCCTTAAACATTTGGCAACCATTATATCTGTCACAAATTGATCGCCGATAATCACCACTTCCGAAAAACTCGCATGAATTTGCTTTAAAAATTTCTTGGTCCGACGCATAAACGGCTTAAAAGCATTGGCCAAATAACCGTCCGCTCCCAAAACCAACGAAAAAGGCAAAACCCGAGTATCTTTATTGTTGGAAAACAAATAAAGTTTAAAACCTATGGCTTTAACCCGATCCGCCCATTCGATTAACTCTTTGCTGGGCATTGATTCGCTGTAAGGAATTAGCGTGTTATCGAGATCGCATAGTATGATTTTTTTGCCCTTTGCATATAATCTAGTAAAGTTGATGTCGAAAATTGTTTTGTGTACTTCGATTGGGAAATATTTCATCTTGTTGTAATCCTTTCATTATTTACTATTATACATAATTTCCCTGATTTTGTCTATCAAAAAGGAGGTTCCATGTTTAATTTATTATCTTTGCTTATTTTGCCTTTAATAGGGGCTCTTAACTCACAAAGTTTTCCCGAAGTACTATCTCCCGAGGAGGAAGCAAAATACTTGGCACTTTGGGAACAAAGAGACTTAAAAGCGCGCGACATTTTAATCGAACACAATTTGCGTTTGGTTGCCCACATAGTCAAAAAGTTTGAAAACACCAGAGAGGACCGTGACGATTTACTGTCTATTGGAGCTTTCGGTCTAATCAAAGCTGTAGATACTTATAATTTTAAATCCAATACAAAGCTTGCGACTTATGCGGCGAGGTGTATTGAAAATGAAATTTTAATGCACCTAAGAAGCAACAAGAAACGCAAAGACACTTCCAGTTTATTTGCGCCGATTGGGGAAGACCGAGAAGGCAATGAAATCCACTTAAACGACATCGTGGAGGATCCCAGCCCTTTGGCCAGCGAAGTATTAATTGCCGAGGAACAAAACGCCAGGATTAAAGAAGCTTTAAAAATTTTAACCGACCGGGAATTGGAAATCATCAGTCGGCGTTTTGGTTTAAATAATCATTTTATTGAAACTCAACGGGAAATTGCCAAAAGCCTAAAAATCAGTCGCAGTTATGTTTCACGAATCGAAAAGCGGGCTTTAACCAAACTTTACTTATATTTGAAAGGGTAAACAAAAAAGACGATAGGAAACATCGGGTTTTCTAACGTCTTTTTTTATCAATAATAATTGGCTATTACGTGAACGCAAATAGCAATGGCGTTCTCGCAAGCCTTAGAAATCCAATCGTAATAACTTTTTGTTTGGGCTTCTTGGCCTAAAATATCGGAAATACTTCGAATTACCAAGAACGGGGTCTTAAACCGATATGCTACTTGAGCGATTGCGGCAGACTCCATATCGATGGCATGAACTGTATCCGCTTCCAATTTTTGAAGTGCTTCTTCCACCGCTTTCCGGCTAGTTTGGAAACAATCCGCGGTAATAATCCGACCCTTATGAATTGGGTTAGGCAATTTAACTTCTGAAGCGATATCTAAAGCTTTATTATCGCTTTGAAACCACACCGGGGAATCCGGCACTTGGCCGAAGCGAAAAGCGCCGTCGAAGGAAATGTCGAAATCATAATAGGCAATATGCTCCCCTAAAACAACATCCAAGTGCTGGGTCTTAAGATTGAATCCCCCCGCTACACCGCTATTGATGATTAGCTCGGGTTGGTAGTGTTCAATCATTAAGGCCGTAGCAATTCCTGACGAAACCTTTCCTACCCCTGAAACCGTAACGACAACTTCTTGTTGCTCAAGTTTTCCCACCCAGAAGGAAATATTAAAGATTTTTTCCTCGCGGTAATCCTTTAATCTTTGGATTAAGGATTTGGCTTCAATGGACATTGCACAAATTACGCCAATCATTTTTGGAAAACTTTTAGGATTCTGACGTGGTACTTTTCACCGTTTTCCGGTTTTACCTCGACAACATCCCCAATTTTGTGATTGATTATTGCATGGCCCAAAGGGGAAACATTGGAAATTAACCCTCTAATCGGATCCGCTTCCAAACTACCGACAATTTTATATTCTTCCGTAATTCCGGCATCTTCGCCATCAAGAATTTCTAATTGCACCCATTTGCCGAGATTATTGGTTTCATTGTCTTTAATAATTTCGTAGTTGCGCAAAATTTCTTCGATTTCGTTGATTCGGCTGGCAATTTTAGCTTGTTCGTCGCGCGCAACATCGTAATCGGCGTTTTCCGACAAATCACCTTGAGCCCGTGCTTCTTGTAATGCAATAATGTTCTTTTCTCGTTCTACCGTTTTTAAATGCTTCAATTCTTCTTGATAGGTTTTTAAGCCTTCTTCCGTAATTTGAAATTTCTTACTCATAATTACCCTCACCTTTTTTGATAAAAATTATTTTCTCTAATAATATTGATTGATTATATCAAATATGCTCGCAAATTGCAAGCAATTAATCAAACCTATTTTCCTTTTTGACAAGACGCAACATATCGTAAGGAGCCAAAGGTATCGGAACAAACATGTGGATTTTTTGAAGGGGATGACGCGCCACCGTCAATTCTTCCTGTGTTTCATAATCGACAAAGGGCGGAACTATGAAAGTAACCGCTTTTTTAAAGGGGCCGAAAAACTCCACTTCGTCGCCCGCGGAAAAATAATTGCGCTGTTCGATTAAGGCCATTTGCGTTTCGGAATTGTAATCCACTACCATTCCCACAAATTCCTTAGTCGGTGTTTCGGTGCGATTATCGTACAATTGCTCGTTTACAGTAGGCACCCCCCCAAAGAAACCGATGGAAGTTTGCCGGTTTTCGGCTTTTGCGATTTCGATAACTGCTTCTTTCAAATCTTCGTCCGAAATTTTCCCCTTTTCGTAGTAACAGTCGATTAAAGTTCGATAAGCCCTAACTACAGTTGCCAAATAATAAATGGACTTCATCCTTCCTTCGATTTTTAAGGAAGCTATTCCCATTTTGATTAAATCTTCGATAAAATGTACTGCCATTAAGTCTTTGGAACCAAAATTGAAAAAACCAGGTAACAAATCCTGTTTTTGATAAAGGTAATAATTCCATCGACAAGAATGGGCGCAACCCCCACGGTTAGCATCCCGCATAGTCATGTGATTACTCAAAACACATCTTCCGGAAAAACCGGCACACATGCCTCCGTGAATGAAGACTTCAAGTTCCAAGGGTGTTTTAGGAACAATTTCTTTCAATTCTTTTATTGTTAGTTCCCGAGCCAAAACAACCCTGGACACCCCTTTTTTCTCCCAATACTTTAAAGCACTGCTATTGTACGTGGAAGTTTGCGTACTGATATGAATCGCTAAGTTGGGCGCATGTTTTTTGGCGATTTCGATTAAAGCCAACGAGGATGCTATAATGGCATCAACCCCAATGTTCTCCAAGAAACTTAAATAATCGCCCAGCGCTTGGAAATCTTCGTCGTGCGGGATGATGTTGGTTGTCACATAAACTTTTTTTCCTCTTTGATGGGCAAAGGAAACAAGTTCACTTAAATCATCGCGTTCAAAGTTAGAGGCTCGGGCGCGCAAACTGAAGGTTTTTCCCCCCACGAATACCGCATCCGCACCATACAATAAAGCGATTTTTGCCTTCTCAAGATTCCCCGCAGGTGCCAATAATTCGATTTTTTTCATTACATCACCTAACTTTGGTAAGCAAACTTTGGCGATACAAGGCACCTTGGAACAAATCGATTCCCAAGGATTTGATATCGCCTGTTTTTTCGCTTAAATACTCATCATAAACCTTAATCAACGGTTCAAAAAACGCTTGATCCAACCACTTGGTGCGAATAAGCAAATAACCGACATTGGAAAGCGACCATATTTCCTCCCACAAATAATAAAAATGTGAAGAGTAAATCGTGGTTCCGCTTTCGTTTTCTTCAATCGGATAATGCTCGGTGCGTTTTTCTTCCACAATCGAATAATCGCCGCTTCTTGGATTATTATCCCAAGAACGATATTGAAAGTAATTGGTCATTAGTTTTCTTTTGGAATAAAAAATGGTAAGTCTTCCAAAAGCCTCCACCATCACTTCCCTTGGAGCTTGCTTAGTGATAGCCCTTAACTCATCAAAGGATATTTCCGGTGCAACTACAACGTTTTCGTTTTCCTTTAGGAAAGAATTAACATCGTACGAGTTGGTAAGGTAAGTCGACGCTTGATAAACAAGAGGCAATTTTTTGGTTTTAGCCAATTCAAAAAAGCCTAAATCCGTATAAAAATAATATTTGATATCAAGTTTTTTTAATTCATCGATAACTTTTTCTGCTTTAACCAATTCTGCATCATTAAAAATCTTATTCGCATTGATAGCCACAAATTGCCTGTTGGTTTGAGCTTCTACAATAATTCCCGGAAGCTCCGAAATGGGAAAAAAAGCAGAGCCTTGTGAGCTTAAGGATTCGACTCCTATAAGCCAACCGGCGACTGCTTGATAAGGCTTAATCTGTGATTTATGTTGTAATTCCACGATAAATTTCATTTAACGCACCTTCCAACTAACGGCCAAGCCGTCCCCGATTGGGAGAAACATGGTAGTAAATTGCGGGTTGTTTTTTAACCATTGATTATAGTTTTCCACTTTTGCTACCATGTTTTTTATCCGTTTCGGGGTTTCGGTTAAATCATTGCCTACCAAGTTGTGAAAACCGATATTATCGGTAATTATCAACCCACCTTCAACGAGCGCTTCTTGGTATTTGGCAAAAAACTTTCGATATTGGGCTTTGGCGCCGTCGATAAAGATGATATGGTATTTATTCTTTTCCCAACCATCCCATTCCAAAGCATCGCGAGGAATGAGGTTGATTTGGCGATTTATATCATACTTTTGAAAATTTCTTTTCGCGATTTCAATCATACCTGCATCCCTTTCCAAAGTATCAATTCGGCAAAAGGGATTTTCCTTGGCAAAATGCAAAGACGAATAACCGATTGCGGTTCCTATTTCCAAAACCCGGGGTTTGGGAAATAAAAAGAGATAGGTCTTGATTAAATTCAAGGAATCTCGGTTAATTATCGGTACTTTGTTTTGCATCGCAAAATCATACAGATCGGGAAAAAGTTCTTCTTGATTTAAATTAGCGATATAATCATCCATGTTTTCACCATGTATTATTATACCCTAATTCAAGACATTTTTCCACTTAATTACCTTCGTCATCGTCAAAGTGATCATTAAATTTTTTTAAAGTGTCTTTATAACGACCCATGTTATAACCTAAATCTAGAAAATTTTGAAGTTCAATTTGGAAAAAAAAGTCGTGACGATACTTTTTCTGAGCTGGGAAAATAACATTCTTGGTAAAGGCCATTAAACGTGAATATTCATATTGTTCATATTTTTGTCGAACGTATTCGACATGGTTGAAAAAGACCGTATCATATTTGGTAAAGGTAAATTTTGAAATAATTTCAAAATATTCCAATGCCTTTTTCATATCATTGATGCGATCTAATGCACAAGTAATTAATGCAATAATGCGAGCCGACATCGGCTGAAAATAAATTAGCTCAAGGATTTTGTCATACTTTTTGCCATAATAATAAGCACACCCTAAGTAAAAATAATAATCTTCCAATTGTTCGCCATCGTAAGGATTTAAATGAATAAGCTCATTTTCTAATTCGATGATTGCTTTGTTGAAATTCTTTTTGCTTTTGAGGACTAATTGTTGAAGTTTGTGATGAACTAATCTCTTTCCGAATACCGCTGGATTGAATTGTTGAAGAAGAAATAAAATCTGATAGAAATACGGGTAATCCCCTATAACATAAAAAATATCGGCCGCTAAATCATAGACAGCCGCTTGTAAAATCTTATCATCATAATCAATTTCTATTAACACATGCGCTTGATTATATGCGCGTTTGCTTTGATTGGTTTTGTAACAATAGAGTGTGGTTGAAAAAACAAAAAACACTAATTCTTTGTTCGTTAAAGTTTTGCGGATGTCTTCAATTTTATTTATTAGAATCTTAGCTTCCTCGTAAGAACCTTGAATGATATTATTAAATAAGACAATTAATTCAATTTCTGTCTCACAATACAAATCCATATTAATTGTCCTATTGACAATTGTTTCGATTTCGCTTTTGTTGTTAAGCAAGTAATTGCGAATCAGATTTTGAAAGAGATTTTTGTCACGTTCTTTTTTCATGTCCTCAAATGGAATTTCTAATTTTTCGAATAGCAATTGATAATAGGAATCATCTACTTTGACAATGGCGTTTTCAATTTTTGACAAATAACTGGGCGAACATATTCCTTGGGCTAATTCTTCAAGAGTACGTTTCTTTTCTAAGCGCTTTCTCTTTAATACCTGCGAAAAGGTATTATTTTGTTCAAGTTGGCTTATTTCAAAACGTTCTTTTAGTGTCCGCAGACTACTTTTCTTCATTCTAATACCTCCTTGAATACTAATACTTTACCATTTTTTGGAAAAATTGTAAAGTCTTTTAATTTGCGAAATTACTTTACCCATTGTGACAATAAAAAAGCGATTTTCGCAAAACTGAATAATTTATCGCCTATTTGACAAAATTCGACAAAGATTAGGTAATATTTTTTACTTTTTTTTGAGAAAAATTAGTAATTCAACAATAAAAAACCGAAAAAATAGTTGTTATTTTTCGGTTTATTATACTTATTGATAATCGGGACGAAATTGGGAAAGTTGGCGTTTTTTCGCTCTTTCGTCGGGTACTAATGATGCAAGCATATTATGAAATTCAGCACTGTGATTTGGATATAGCAAATGCACAAGTTCATGCATTATCACATAGAGAATCAATTCAATCGGCACATGGATTAATGCGCGATTCAAAATGATTAGGTTTTTTTGGGGATAACAACATCCCCACCGGGACTTATAATTTTTGATTTGTAACTGGGGAAATTGGGTCATTTTTTTTTGCAAGCGTTGAAAACCTTGGTATAGCAACTCCTGAAACACCATTTCGCATTGTTTAGTTTTCCAAACTTCCACAACCTTCTTCTTCGCTTCGACGGAAGCGTTTTTGGCATATAAATGCATTTGTCCCCCGTTAATAATCACCGTTTCATGTCTGGAAACGTAAGGCATAAGGGCATACGATTTTCCTAAATACAAGTAATCTTCCCCTTGAACAAATAGGCGAACCGGTTTCAATTGTTTTTGATGGGCTGTCTTAATCCAAACAAGGTTCTTGGCAATAAATGCTTCGATTTCTTCCGGTTTGATCCCTTTCGAATAACGGATGGATAATTTGCCATTCCGTAAAAACGATACTGCTATCCTCAATCCCTTTTTCGGTTGGGCTTTGGAGGGCTTCAAGACATAATCGATGCCCAAATTTTTAAGCAAAAGTAGTTGCATTGTTGGTCTTTCCTTGTTTAAGCGGGCGACGGTTGAGATAGCTTTGAAGTAAATATAAGATGGAATAAATTGCTAGCAAAGCTATGATAAACCTCAAGACTATCACCAAGGCAATCGATTCGAAAAAGGCGGATTCCAAAATAAGGATTAAATTGTCGTCATATGGGAAGGTAATTGCCATTTCAAATTTGCTTTGATTCGGGAAAATGAGTTTATGGAAAATAATAAATCCCGCTTCAAAAAAATTCGAATAATCCCCGGTTAAATAGGCAATTAGCATCCAAAGGAAAATTCCCACAATCACCACACCAACCCCGCATATTGTCCAAAGGGCCATTTTAAAAATTGGCAAACGGACAGAAAAGAGGCGATAGATAAAATAGCCGGTTAAACCTAAGAAAAGGCCCAAAACGACTAAACTGCCGATTCTTCCCACCGTAAACAAAACCTTCACATCTTGCATGTGGAGAACCGCCTGTTCGGAAAAAACGTCTTCATCTGTTCGGTCTAAATGGTATTGGAAATCGTCTTTGGCCCCATATAAGTAATCAATGATATGGCGGGCGATTTTTTGCAATTCTTCCTCGGTAAAAGCCGTCTTCTCTGTGGTATTGTTTTTGGCAAATTGATTAACATAAAAACGTTCGCTTCGGGCAATCGGCAATACCGAAAAAGCCAAAATCAACAATAATAAACAAATTGTCCAAAAAACCAAAAGAATACGATCAACGATTTTCATGTTGTTCCCTCTTCCTCGCATTGGTATATAAATTATAGATGATTTGTGCTTGTTCATCAGCGGTGCCATACTCTCCCGGGATAACCCAATCGGCCAAGAAACTGATTTCTTCATTAAAAATGGCATCGTCGTTGGCTAAACGTCTTTCGATAACCTCTAAAGTGTCGCCCCGGTTAATCATGCGCCGATAACGAATCTCTTTTGGGCAGGATAAAAAGCAAACCTTCACCTTATCGCGCATCTTGACCAAATAGTGTTTTAAACCATTGGGTTCTAAAATGACGACTTTGTCAGGAGTAATATCGGAAATAGCGGTTCCGTAGTAATTATGGTTATAGAGGACGGTTTCAAAAAAGAAACCCTTGGATTTTAAATATTCAAATTCTTGTAACTTGATAAAATGGTAATCAACCCCGTCGACTTCCCCTTCACGCATAGTTCTGGTGGTATAAGTAACTAGTTTTTTCATATTATGGTTTTTGATTAATGATTTTGCAATTACTGTTTTGCCTGATGCGCTTGGTCCCGTCAAAATTAACATTTTCTTTTCTCCATCTAGTTATTTTTGAAATTTTTCAAATAAAAAGCTTTAAAACCATAGTCATTATATCACATCATGGATTTTTTCGTGGTTTCTTGATAAAAAAATCCCCAAAAGAGTATTTATGGGGAAAAATCATGGTGTTTTTACGTATTCTTAAAACAAACCAAAATAAACGATTTATAAGATTTGACGATGCTGTTGAAGACTTTATCAAGCGACCATTTTAATTCGTCGGAAACTTTTGTGTTCCATTGCCACATCATCATTTGGGTTTGTGCTTCATTGATAAGATTAAGCAGATGATGAACGTCAATTTTCTTAAAGCGATTAATATGAGCTAAATAATGATAAAGTTTCGTGCCAAGGTTAACGGTTATTTCTAAAGCAACGGCAATTTCTTGGTAATTTAAATCGGTAATTAAAGAAACCAATTGTTTATGTTCTTTGGTCAATTCTTGAGAAACTTTTATAATATCCATCGTAATCAACAACAAGTCTTCGCGTGGTAAAAACGGCAAATAATCCGTATTGAGTTTATTGAAAATTTTTGCCTCAATTTCCATGCTTTTTTGATAATGGTTGAGAAGTTCTTCATCTTTAACTTGCTTTAAATACGATGGCAACTTGGTCAACTCATTGAATAATACCAAGCTTTGATGCAAATGTTCGCTTAATTCTCCAAATAATTCTTCATAAGTCACTTTTTGCTTTTCCCGCATTTTATCCTCCTGCTATACTTAAGAATAGTTTTGCCATAAAAAAACCCAATAATCCGCAACCCGGGAAAGTCAATACCCAAGCATAAATGATTTCTACGGCTTTTGACCATTTTACCCCACGTTTGTTGGTGGCAACCCCTGCGCCCAATAACGAAGTAGTTTTGGTATGGGTGGTACTTACCGGCAAACCGAAAGTCGAAGAGATGAGAAGCGATGTTGCACTGGCAAAATCGCTCGATACGGCTTGAATATCGTTGGTTTTCACCATTTCCATTCCGACCGCTTTGATAATCTTTTTTCCCCCGATTGCGGTTCCAATCGCCATGAGAACAGAACATATAAGCATGATTAATAGCGGCACTTCTGCTCCGACCGAAGTATCGACGCCCATTCCTAGCATTATCGCAATCATTAAAATACCGATAAACTTTTGACCGTCTTGAGCTCCATGCATAAAAGCCATGAAACTGCTCCCCGCAATCTCCAAATTTTTCAATATCTTTATCGCATTTTTCCGTTTAATGCGTTTGAAAATATAATGCAATAATTTTAACAATAAGTATCCTAAAATAAAACCCAAAGCGGTGGAAACAAAGAGTCCGGTAATGACTCTCACCCAAACAGTGCCGTTAATGCCTTTAAAACCGTTTTGCAAAGCCACAGCGGCTCCGGTTACACCGGCAATCAAGGCATGGCTTTCGCTGGTAGGTATCCCAAACATCCAGGCTACCGTTGCCCATATCACCACCGCAATCATCCCAGCACAAAGGGCAATGATGGCAAAATGGTTATTTCCGCTAAAGTCAACCATGTTCATAATAGTATCAACGACTTTGTGGTTAATCAAAGACATCACAACAACACCCAAAAAATTGAAAATGGAAGCTAGTATAATTGCGTGATTCGGTTTTAATGTTCTGGTCGAAACTACACCCGCAATCGCGTTCGCCGCATCCGTAGCACCGTTAACGATTATAGCGCCAATGAGTAGGATAAAGGTGAGTTTGATTAAATCGCTTTGGATTAACAAATCAACGATTTGTGGAAATGTTATATTCATCACGGGTTTCCTCTTTTCTGTGTGTAATTAAGTACTCATTTTATGCTTAAGGGGAAATGAACTATTTTGTGCCAAACAAACGGTCCCCGCAATCGCCCAAGCCAGGAACAATATAACCCTTTTCGTTTAGCTTTTCATCAACCACAGCTAAGAAGATATCAACATCAGGGTGATCGTGTTGCAGAGTTTCGATTCCGGTTTTGCTGCCGACGATTCCCACATAAGAAATATTTTTTGCACCCCGTTCTTTTAATACACTAATAGCGTATGAAGCGCTGCCGCCGGTTGCAAGCATCGGATCAATCACTAAGACAGTGGAATTTTTAATGCAATCAGGCATTTTGGCATAATAGAAATGAGGAAGCAAGGTTTGTTCATTGCGATAAACGCCGATGTGACCGATTTTTGCGGTTGGGATGAGGGTTAAAATCCCATCTACCATGCCGAGTCCTGCTCTTAGGACCGGGACAATCACGACTTCTTTGGCTAACATCTTTGTATGGGCTATACCCATCGGTGTTTCCACGTCAACATCAACCGTTGGCAAATCTCTGGTTATTTCATAAGCCATTAACATTGCAATTTCGCTTACCGTTTCGCGGAATTCCTTAGTTCCGGTATTCTTGTTTCTGATTAATGCCAATTTATGATGAATCAGAGGATGGTCAAAAACAACTAATTTTCTTTTCATATTTTTTCCTCCCAGCAATTATTTATCCCTAAAAAAAGAACGGCACCTATAGAAGTGCCGTTTAACGCGAATTAAGCCAAGATATAAAGCCTAGATAACGACTCTTCAAATCATCTAATGTTGAATTGTTTTGAATATAATAGTCAGCAATCGCAATTGGTCCACCTTTATCAAGGTTTTCAATTTCGTGATGGTCACGCATGATTGCTTCTTCTTCACTTAAAGGTCTGCTTGGTCGCAAATGTAAACGTTTGTAACGGATTTCTCGATTAGTAATGACAGCAACGATAATAAATCTGTCGCCTAAACGCTCCTTTAAGTATATATATTCATCCCAGGAATATAATCCATCGATTACAACATTTTGATGAGTTAACAAGTCATCAATCTGAGGATATAAAAGTTTTGCATAGGCCTCCATGCCATGCTCTTTACGCAAGTTTTCTCTAACTTGCTTTTCATATTGTTGGGTTTTCGGCAGCCCATTTTTCTCGAGGATTTTCATTGTCACCCCTCCAAAATAGACACAAGCCCAACCGTCATTAACAAAGTGGTTAGCTAAAACTGATTTACCTGATCCACACATTCCAACTACTGCAACTGCTACATTCTTACTATCTGGCATGGTAACCTCCTTTTTAACTTAAACCTTTCGTATTATACCATAACATGCCCAGGTTTGCCATTTAATAAACAAAAAATTTTTCGAGCATTCAAAAAAAGGTCCCACATTCGAGCATATCCTCAAAAGTGGGATTTTTTTAATTATAAAATAATGGTTGCTTCTTCCGCAAGCGTGTCTCTTATTGCGGAGTCCTCTTGATAGACTCTTACCACATAAGAACAAACCGGGATTATTTTGTGATTAGTCTTTCGGGCGTGTTCTACCAAATGCATAACCAATTTTCTGGCAATTCCTTGTCCGCGCAGGACAGGATCAACAAAGGTTTTGGTTGCCACATAACAATTGTTTTCGTTAGGGGTAAAACAGATTTCCGCAAGCGGATTATGTTCATCGTCACCCAAGAAAAATTTATTCTTTCCGGCTTTGATTTCCATTATTCCAACTTATTCTTCCTCGCGTTTTCCAAGGAAGTGGTCAAGCATTAATAAACTGTTTTTAGATAGTTCATAACGCGTAATCAAGTCATCCGCATTCTTTTCTTCTTCAAGTTGTTCTTTAACGAACCAATTCAAGAATTCCATGGTGCGATAGTCTTTAAATTTCACAGCTTCTTCATAAATGGTGTGAATGGAGTTTGTCACGAACTTCTCGTGCTCCAAAGCCAAAACAAGCGGTGCTTTCACATCATCATTGAAAACGCCATGAGGTTTGGCAATTCCTTCAAGCTCTACCGGAATGTCGTTGTCCTGAAGATATTCTTGAATCATCATCGCATGAGTTACTTCTTCTTTGGCTTGAAGTTTAAACCAATGGGCAAAACCGTTTAAGCCTTTATTGGTATAAAAATTAGCCATATCAAGATAAAGGTAAGCGGAATAAAGCTCTTTATTTACTTGTTCATTCAATAATTTAATTACTTTTTCGTTTAACACAATTTTCTCCTTTCAATACTTTTTTTAAAGTATTCTACTATTAGTATAGCGGATTTTTCTTCTTTAAGCAAGTATAATGGACTAAATTTTTATTCGGAAACCAAACGTTTCTCCCCTTGCAATTCGGTTATTGGTTTGATGTTTTGGGTAACTTCCAAAGTTCCCAAATAATTACCCTCTTTATCCCTTACCGCAAAATACCTAATCATCACAAACTGATCCTTAAAGCGAATCCAAAAATCCTCATGGTCCTTTTTTCCGCTTCGGAAATCTTCGATAATGCCTTCTACGACATGTACGCTGTGCGGCGGATGGCACAAACTGACATTGCGTCCGATGATGGTTTTTGGCCGTTCAAAAATGCGTTCATTGCCACAAGTAAAATACTTCACTTGATTATTGGCATCCACAAAAGTTAAATCAAAAGGCAAAGTATTTAGGAGCGAATTGAGCTCCAAAGGCGATAAATGCCCCGCATCAAACGTCACTTCGCCAATATTTTTTTCGGTTTCGGGTTGAGTTTCCTTTTTCGCTTCTTCTTTTTGAACTTTCCAAGAAGCAGGTTTTTCAATCAAAGTATAACCAAATTCTTCCGTCGCTTCGTCGATGCGAATCCAATCGAGCAAATTGAAGGTATCAGCAAGTAATGGCATTAAGATATTGTCTTCTTTAAAAATCATATCCTTGATGCGCGTTACAACGTTAGTAACCATCTTTTCAATTCTTTTTGGTGTTGCGTCAATGCTGTTTAGTAAATCAATCGTGTTTTTGATATCCGCTCTGATTTCATCGTCTACACCCCACATGACTTTGGGGGGAGCGGTTATGCCGCGCTTTTCCAACACCGGGAAAAAGAGATATTCTTTCCTTTTATAATGAATATCGATTGTTGCCAGCTGATCCATCGCAATGCGCAACAACAAATAAGAATTGTTATTTGGTTTGGCAAGATAGTCTTGTAAATGAGGTATAATTTCGGAATCAATTAAGCGCTCAATGGCGCGGTTTTCCAAATCAAAGACATATGCAGGGTGTCCCACCACTTTCGAGTAATCGCGAGTTGGATGGATGTCTTCCACTCTACCTTCATACACCGCAGCATGCACATCGCATAAGCGTTGTATTTCTTCTGCAGGCAAACCTTCTTTAACCAGTTCTTGTTCGACGGCTGTTATTTCGGCGGTCGAAACACTGCCAAAGTGCTTTTGAAATTCCGCTTTAACATCATCAACCGTTTTTCCTTCATGCAAGGATTTGATTAATTCTTTCAAAATCCTTTTTCTTTCTTGACTATTATTGATAAGTTCGCTCATTGTTCCTCCTTTTTTTGATGGACTTTTCATTATTATCATCCATCTTACCCAAAATATAACATAAATCATCAAATCTGACAATTGATTTGGAACATTTTCAAAAATAAAAAGAAAAACCACCTAGAGGTGGTTAGTTCTTAGCGATTTTTTTGCGTTCTTTTGCTTTCTGCATAATACAAAATTGCATCATGTAAGTACTGGATTGCACCTGCGCCGATTGGGTCATAAAAAGCCTTAAACCTTTCGTCAGCTAAATACATTTGGGCAAGCGCCACATGTTTATCCAGATCATAATGATCTTTTGGCCAATAGTAATTTAACCATTGGGCGTGCATTTGAGCAATTTCCAAACCTTCTTTGGATTGCGGATTATTTGTTATAAGTGCTGCTTTTAATTTGGCAAATAAAGCTTTATTTAAGGCTTCACTAGTCTGGTACTCTTCAAAAGTCATATTTAACAGTTGAGCATTCGATTCATCGACCTTTTGATCGCCATATTTTGCCCGCACTTCCGCCCCGAATTTGGCTTCGTTTTCGGCCACTTTTTCTTTAAGGAAAGCTTGGAACTTTTCTTTGTCGGTCATATTTAATTCTCCTTTCAAACTTTGTAAGGTTAATTGAACATTTTGGATTAGTTTTTCGGTTTGCAGGCGTCTTTGTTTTAGAAGTTCCAAATGCATCAAAAGCGCCTGTTCCAAATCAAACTTGGGATCGCTTATTATTGCTTTGATTTGGCTTAATTCAAACCCCAATTCCTTATATAAAAGAATTGTGTGAAGTTTATCAACTTCCTGCGTTCGATACACCCGATAACCTGACTGATTGATGTAGGCAGGTTTTAATAAATTGATTTGATCATAATACCTTAGCGTTCTGGTACTGACACCCGCTAAACGAGCCAATTGGTTAATCGTATATTCCGTCATATCCATAACCTCCACTACCATTATAAACTATTACGCAACGTCAATGTCAAGTGTTTTC
>DUPC01000022.1 GCA_012838545.1 Acholeplasmataceae bacterium | reverse complement strand
TTCCCCCAAAAAGAAAGGTGAAGACACATGCTATGTCGGAATGTCATATCTATGCCAAAGGATATTAAAGGACAAATCATTGTTTCAAGCTTTAAAATCAACAGGAATCAACTATTTTGGAAACGATGTAAAACACGGTTTGGATGACATTGATATCGATATCAACAATTGCCTGATACAATATAACCGTCTTATTAAAGCATTGGTTGCAAAACTAGAAATACCATCTCTGGCTACACTGGAAATTAAAGTTAGATCCAAACAAAAAGAAAGAAACAAGAAAGCCTTAAAAGCAATTGGCAGGATTTCTCCAATGGACAAGAGTAATATTTCTTCTTCAAGTTTTACGGTAAGAGACGGAAACAAAAAGCTTAGCGTAAGTATTTTACCGGGGGACGGAATTGTATTTCGAGGGGGCTTTTTAAGACCGAAAAAGAAATATCTAAATTTCAATCTATCGGTTAAATATCAGGGAGAAGGAAAAGTAAAAAGGATCATTGCAACAATTCCTATAAAACCAGCGGGTGAAAAACAAATTGTATTAAAAAATAAAATAACTAATTTAGAACTGGAAACAGATAAATTCTTTTTTCCCAATATAAGAATTACTGTTAATGCAAAAATTAAGTTGAGATTATTTAAAACAAAAACAATGAAATGCTGGGTTTCTAAAAATTTTCAGTAGTGTAAATAATTTGATTTGTTTTATCAAGTGATTTGTAAAAAATTGAATTAACATTCAACCGTTTATTGTGAGGTTCCAATGAAAAAAGAAGAATTAGCAAAAATCCAAAATCCCGATGGAGGGTTCGGCCGTTTTCACAGCATGAGCACTAATAGTCCTATTACGACAGAAAAAGCATTACGCAGATTTTGGTTTTTAAACCTAAATAAAGATTATCCTATACTTTCTAAATGTTTGGAATATGTCAGGAAGTGTTTGTATAAAGAAATCGTTATTCCTGATAGAAGAGAAAAAGTCATCAATTGGGATGTGTTTGAAGAATTGATGTTTTCCAGCTGGCTTAATTTATTTAAGGTCGAAGATGAAAAAGTATCTTCTATACAGTTACAATGGAAAAGTGTTATTGAAAATTCAATAATTGATAATCAGTTTGATTACACAGAATATAAAAAACAGTATCGATTATTGTTCGGCAATAAAGGTCTAAGAGAAATATCGCCATCTAATTTTTATATGGTATGTTTATTAAAAAATATGCTAACCCCTTCAGCAAAAAACGCATACTTTCAATACCTAATGGAAAAAGGAATATATTATATTTATGATAAAAACTTATATGAGTTGCCTAAAGCATTCGATTCAAAAAGCACAATCAGTCATTTGATTGCAATTAAATTGGTGGCGGATTATGCAGAAGAAAATGAACTGGACTTTGTAAAAGATTGGCTTTATGGTAATAGAAACAGTAACGGCCAATGGGAGATGCCAAGTCTTAAACCAGATGGAGTAGTCTTTCCTGTTAGTGATAATTGGAGAAAAGGTGAAAACAAGAAATCTGATATCAATAGATTTATAAAGGACGTTATTTGCTCTTTATAAAAATGCCGATTTATAATTATTTTTATTTTATTAAGGAAAGGTTTTCAAAAATAAAAAAAAGAAAATTAAAAAATTGACAACCTCTAATTTTTTCACCACTCCATTGTTATAGTTAACAATACATATTATTAAATGATTACAAAAAGTTTGATAAATGTATTGATATTAAAAAAACAAGAAGATATGATATAGTTACAGTATCAATAGAGTAAGGAAGGTGAAAAAATGGAACTAAAGAAAGGGATTAATCTTGGCGGATTTTTAAGCCAATGTGTTCACACCAAGGAACATTATGATACTTTTATCCTTAAAGATGACTTTTCTTATATTAAATCATTAGGATTTGACCATGTAAGATTGCCGATTGACTACAATGTAATGGAAGAAGATGACGGAACTGATAAAGGGGAAGGCTTTAAGAGAATCGATGGAATTATAAACTGGGCAAAAGAGTATAATCTCGATATCATTTTAGATTTACATAAAGCCTATGGTTATGATTTTAATGATGCGGGGAGTAAAGAGAAAAATAATCTGTTTTCAAATCGCAACTTGCAAATAAGATTTGTTAATCTTTGGAAAAAGATTGCCAGCCGCTTTACTAAATATGACCATGTTGCGTTTGAATTATTAAATGAAGTAGTAGAAGAAGATAATGCGAAAGCGTGGAATGAATTAATAAAAGAAACAGTTAAGGAAATTAGAAAGATTGCTCCGAAAAAGATTATCATTTACGGTGGAATTTTATGGAATAGCGCATCTACAGTAAAATTACTTGAAAAGCCACTGGATGAAAATATCATTTTTACATTCCATTGTTATCAACCAATCGTATTTACTCATCAAAATGCCCACTGGATGCCACAAATCAAAAACATCGGTCCGGTTTATTACCCCGAAACTTATGCCTATTATAAAGAAAAATCAAAGTCCTTAGGTTTTCAAGGCAGCGATGTATTTGCCTTTAAAGATGATGACAATATTGGAATTGAGTATTTAGAATGTATTATTAATGAAGCTATTGAAGCTGCTAAGCGAATGAATGTTAAACTTTATTGTGGTGAGTTTGGAGTGATTGACCAAGCACCGGTTGATGATTCCTTGCGTTGGCTTAAAGATATTGTTAAAGTATTTAAGGATCATGGTATTGGTTATGCTTTATGGACCTATCGAAAGATGGATTTTGGTATTGATGAAGAGCATTATAATAAGATTAGAAATGAAATGATAAAGGTGCTTACTAAATAAAACAAAATGGATTACGAACAAAATCGTAATCCATTTTAATTATTTCGCAAAAGTTAAATATATACTTTCACATAAACTTCCTTAGAAGATTTATGATAGGGAATTAATGTTTCTTCAATCTTTTTACCATCAACAAACATTTGGTTAGGCGTATTATTATTAAATATTTCAATATTATATTTGATTCCTCTAAATATTCTTGTCACTTTAACGTTTGTCATTTCTTTTGGCAAATGAGGTTCAATCCTTAAACCAGCATAATCTGGTTTAATGCCAAGAATTTCTTGGGTTGCGGCGACGAACGACCACGAAGCTGATCCAGTTAAAAAGCTGTTTTTGGCCTCACCATAATTTTTCGCATCTCTGCCTGCAATCGTTTGGGAATATACATAAGGTTCGGTTTTGTGAATTTCCGATATATCTTCTAAAAAGGCAGGACAATTGCGTTTATAAACATCAAATGCTCTTTCGTTTTCGCCGATAACCGTATTTGCTATAACGATCCACGGATTGTTGTGAGTAAACACAGAGCCATTTTCCTTATATCCAGGTGGATAAGAAGATATCTCCCCCAGTTCAATGTGGTATTTTTTGTAGGTTGGATATAATAGTTCAACGCCATAATCATTTGTTAAATATTTTTCCACCGAATCAAGGGCTTTTTTTCCTAAACCGAGGTTTTCGCCAATTCTTGCCATTGTGCAGAAGCCTTGAGGTTCAACAAAAATTTTCCCCTCCTCACATTTTTTTGAGCCAATCTTTCTTTCGAAAGAATCATAGGCTCTTAAGAACCATTCGCCATCCCAACCATGTTTAATTACATTTGCTTCCATTTTCTTGATTTCGTTATTGATATAATCAGCTTCCTCATCTTGACCGTATAATTTGGCTATCTTGACATATTCGCGTCCATAATAGATAAACATCCCCGCAATAAACACCGATTCAGCTTTTCGGGTTTCGAAGTTTGCGGCGGTTTGGAAAGATTCGCCGGGGGTTTTGGAAAAGCAGTTTAGGTTAAGACAATCGTTCCAATCGGCTCGACCGATTAAAGGCAGGTTGTGCGGACCTAAGTTATTTATCGTAAAATGGATGGAAGCCTTTAAATGTTCGAAAAGCGGAACTTCCGTTCCTTTTTCGTTATTGAAAGGAACCATTTCATTTAAAATTGATAAATCCCCTGTTTCTTTAATGTATTGAGCAGTCGAACCAATCAGCCACAAAGGATCATCATTGAATCCTCCGCCGATATTGGCATTACCGCGTTTAGTCAGCGGTTGATATTGATGGTAAGTCGAACCATCCTTAAACTGAATAGAAGCAATATCAATAATTCTTTCCCGGGCTTTTTTCGGAATTAGGTGCACAAAGCCAAATAAATCTTGGCATGAATCGCGAAACCCCATCCCTCTACCAATGCCGGACTCATAATAAGAAGCGCTTCTTGATATATTGAAAGTAACCATACATTGATATTGATTCCAAATATTGATAGTTCGATCGAACCTATCGTTTCCGGTATCAACATTAATAATCGATAATAGTTCATCCCAATGTTTCTTTAAGTCGCTTAAAGCTTTGGCTACTTTTTCCAGCGAATTGTATTTTGTTTGTAAAACATATGCTTTTTCTTTATTGATAACATTTAGGGAAACGAATTTCTTGTCATCATCATTTTCAACATAACCTAGTAAGAAGATGATGGTTTTTTCTTCATGTGGTTTTAACGCGATGTCAAATCGGTGACAACCGATGGGACTCCAACCAGAAGCTACCGAATTATAAGATGTTTTATTCATCACTGCATCCGGTGCATTGTAAGAATTGTATAATCCTAAAAAGGTATCTAAATCAGAATCAAATCCAGCATGCTTTTCGCTGGTATAGTAGAAAGAAAAATGGTTGCGACGTTCCCGATATTCGGTTTTATGATAAACCGTATGGTCATCAATTTCTACTTCACCGATATTTAGATTCCGTTGGAAATTAGTTTGATCATCTAACGCATTCCATAGACAGAATTCCACCACGCCATGTAAAGTAATGTGTTTTGTTGAATCAGAATGATTAGTCAGAGTTAACAAATTAATTTCACAGGCATCTTTTAGCGGAACAAAACAACTAAGTTTGGCATTTAAGTTATTCTTAGTACTATTAAATATTGTATAGCCCAAGCCGTGGCGGCATTCATACTTATCAAGTTTTGTTTTCGTTGGTAAAAACCCTGGATTCCAAATGCAACCATTATCGTTAATGTAGTAGTATCTACCGCCATTATCGCGAGGAACGCTATTATATCGGTACCTAGTAATTCTTCTCAGCATGGCATCCTTATAAAAAGCATAACCGCCACAAGTATTACTTATTATCGAAAAAAAGTCATCTTGTCCGAAATAGTTTATCCAAGGCAACGGAGTGTTATAATTGGTTATCACATATTCTCTGTTTTGATCGTCAAAATGTCCAAACTTCATAAAAATCAACTCCAAGTCCAAAAAATCAACCTTAAACGTTTAAGGTAATATGCTTTAATTATACCATATTATTTATTGAAATCAAGTTAAAATAAGAAAAAATAAATTTTTTTATAAAACTATTGACAAATTGAAAACGTTTTATTATAATATTTACGTAAACGTTTAAGTAATAAAATTTAACTTAATTGTTTCAATGAGGTCGCCCTCAAACAAAAAAATTAAAAAGGAGAGAAAAAAATGAACAAACTATTAAAAAAATTTTTGGCTGTTTCTTTTGTTTTCGTTTTGACATTTGTTCTTATTGGTTGTGGTGAAACCAATGGTTCTGATGATGAATTGAACGATGGTGGATCAATATTCCATATTTATGCATGGAATACTGAATTCCAAGGCTTTTTCAACAAATATGTTTCTGATGAAAAGGCAAACGATTCTTCAATTGAAACTTATCACCTAGATGGTGTTCCGGTAAAATGGACTATTGTAACTTCTGACAATGGTGCTTATCAAAATGCACTTGACATGGCGCTTAGAGAAAATGCAACAGCAAACGAAGAAAATAAAGTTGATATGTTTTTAGCTGAAGCTGACTACATCTTAAAATATGTAAACACTTCATTAACTAAAGACATTGAAAAAATTGGTGTTGATGATTTCTCTCAAGCTTATCAATATACAGTAGATATAGGAACCGATAGAACCGGCGTTATCAAAGCTGCATCATTCCAATGCTGCCCTGCCGGCATGGTTTACAGACGTTCAATCGCTTTAGAAGTGTTAGGCGTATCTGAACCGGAAGATGTTCAACCATTGGTTGATTCATGGGAAAAATTTGAAGATGTTGCAGAAATGATGCAAGAAAAAGGTTACTATATGACTGGTTCATATGCTGACACTTATCGTGTATTCTCCAACAATGCCGATAAACCATGGGTTGATGAAAATAAACAAGTACAAATCCCTACTCCGGTTCAAACTTGGATGGAACAAGCAGAAAAATTTGTCAAAGAAGGCTATACCAAGACTGAAGGCGTTTGGGATGGCGGTAAGACAATTGAATTTGCGGAAGGCGGAAAAGTATTCTGCACATTTGGTCCTGCCTGGTATTATAATTTCTGCATGGGTCCTGCAATGGGCGAAGGTGACGAACATGTTGGCGGAACTTATGGTGATTGGGGTCTAATCACTGGTCCTCAAGCTTATTTCTGGGGTGGAACATGGCTATTATGTCCTAGCGCTGGATCTAACGATACATTAGTTGCTAAGACAATGAATGCATTTTTAAATAACGAAGAAATACTTGAAAGACTAGTTAAAGAAGATTCACAATTTTCTAACAATAAAAAAGTCAATGCTAAAGTTGCAGCAGACTATGATGCTGAAGGAAAAGGCAATGGATTACTAAATGGTCAAAATGATACTAAAGTTTGGGTTGAAATGGCAGACAATATCGTAGTTAGATATAGTACAATTTATGATCAACATTGTAATGAAGGATTGCAAACTGCATTTGTTAAATTCTTAAAGAATGATGCAGAAATCAACACAAAAGAAAAAGCTTTAGCTGACTTCTATGCTGATTTATTAAAAGCTTTCCCTAATTTAGTTGTTCCTGATTAGACCATAGTAAAGTGTTTAAGCCATGGCTTTAAAAACCATGGCTTTTATTAAAAAATGAGTGGAGGTTTTTTAATGAAAGAAAACAAGAACAAGAAAAACCCTAGTTACGCTAAATGGGGATATATATTTGTAGCATCGTTCTTTGTTGTATATTTTTTGTTTACCTTTATTCCACAAGTATTAACAATCTATGATTCCTTTTTTGATTATACAGATATTGTTGGTACTTTAGAGACTGAAGTGTCATTTGCGGGTTTAAAGAATTACAAAATGCTCTTTTCTCGAAACATACGTGGCGATATTGAAATATTAAGATGTTTAGGCAATACGATTATAATTTGGTTAATTGGCGTAATTCCCCAAATGTCTTTTGGTTTACTGATAGCGTTAATCTTTACCAGTTCCAAATTAAGACTTAAAGGAACAGGATTTTTCAAGACGGTATTCTATATGCCGAACCTAATTATGGCTGCGGCCTTTGCATCATTGATTCTTGCTTTGTTTGGTACGATTGGACCATTCCATACTTTGTTTGTGGAAAAAGGCTGGATTGCCCAAACCTTTGACTTTATTTCCGATAAGACTTGGGCGCGAATATTAATTGCCTTTATGAATTTTCTGATGTGGTTTGGTAATACAACCATTCTTTTAATGGCGGGAATTCAAGGTATTGATAATAGTGTATTCGAATCTGCCAAAATCGATGGTGCTAGTTCAGTCCATGTTTTATGGGATATTACATTACCGTTATTAAAACCAATCGCTGTTTATGTATTTATTACTTCCATGATTGGTGGATTGCAAATGTTTGATGTTGCTGAAGTGTTAACTGGAAAAGCAAAAAACAATAGTACGCGAACCATCGTTATGTTGATAAATGATTACTTAAAAGTGGGCAATTACGGACATGCGGGAGCAGTATCAGTCGTCTTATTTATCATAACCGCAATCCTATCGCTTATTATTTTTAGGAGTATCAATAGGAAAGGAGAATCAATGTCATGAATAGAGTCATTACCGATTACAAAAAAGAAAACCGCAGAGCCATTATTAAAGCTATTATCTTAAGAGTTTTATGTTATAGCTTTTTATGTTTTGTATCTGTAATGTGCATCTTTTTCTTCTACCTATTATTAGTTAATACCACAAGAGCGAACAATGATTTACAAGGCGGTAGGTTTACCTTGATGTTAAGTAGGTTTTTTAATCAAAACTTTAAAAATTTGTTTTCCAAATTTAAAACTGACTTTGATGCATTAAAGGGGTTTAGAGCAAGTTTTGTTATCGCCTTTAGCTCAGCTGTCTTGACTTGTTATTTTTCAGCTTTAACAGCTTATGGTATTTATGCTTATGATTTTAAAGGAAAACGATTAATGGAAGCTTTTATTCTAGCCATTATGATGATTCCTCCACAATTATCATCGGTCGGATTCTTCCAAATGGCAAGTAAATATGGTTTGAAAAACAATTGGTGGATGTTAATCCTGCCATCGATTGCGGCGCCATCAATCTTCTTTTATATGATACAATACTTAAGAGCAACTTTACCAAAAGATTTAATTGAATCATCGAGAATCGATGGCTCCAACGAATTTATGACTTTTAATCGGGTCGTCCTTCCGATTATGAAACCAGCCCTCGCCGTGCAAATGATCTTTGCATTTGTCGGTTCCTGGAATAATTTATATATGCCATCATTATTGTTATCTGATAGTGAAAAGAAAACCTTACCTGTTATGATTAATGCATTACAACGCACCTCATGGGGTAATATTGATTTAGGATGTGTCTATATGGCAATTTTCTTATCGATTTTACCAGTTGTTATTGTTTACTTATTCTTATCTAGATTTATTATTAAAGGCGTCACAGCCGGATCGGTTAAGGGCTAGAAAGGAGAAATTATGGCAGATGTTGTTTTGAAACATGTGGAAAAAATATATCCTTATGTAGAAAAGAAGAAGAGAAGTTTTAAAAGATCTTTGAAAAACCAAGTCGAAGAAAAAGCAAAAAAGAGTAATCTCCAATTGACGGAAAAGGGCGTATTGGCTGTAAAAGATTTTAATATAGAAATTAAAGACGGAGAGTTCATCGTTCTTGTCGGCCCTTCTGGTTGTGGCAAATCAACAACATTAAGAATGATTGCTGGGCTCGAAGATATAACTTCTGGAGAACTGTATATCGATGGAAAGTTATGTAATGCGATTGAACCAAAAGACAGAGACATCGCAATGGTTTTCCAAAGCTATGCTTTATATCCACATATGACGGTTTTTGATAATATTGCCTATCCTTTGAAATTTGTAAAATATAAGGATCCATTACCAAATAAACCGGATAATGTTCGGCACTTAACCAAAAAAGAAATTGAAAAACGCGTTCTTGAAGCTGCAAAACTCTTAGAAATCGAGGAATTACTCGACCGTAAACCCAAACACCTATCAGGTGGTCAACGTCAAAGAGTTGCAATCGGCAGGGCAATCGTTAGAAATCCCAAAGTATTATTAATGGATGAACCATTATCCAACCTAGATGCGAAACTACGTAACCAAATGCGTGCAGAAATAATCAATTTACGGGAAAAAATCAAGACAACCTTTATTTATGTAACCCATGATCAAATTGAAGCGATGACTCTGGGAGACCGAATTGTTGTGATGAAAGATGGTATTATCCAACAAATTGATACGCCTCAAGATGTTTATGAACATCCAAGAAATCTCTTTATCTCCGGATTTATCGGAAGTCCAAGGATGAATTACTTTGACGCTGAATTATTAATCCAAGCCGGTCAATATAAAGTGGTCTTAAAAAATGGTTATACCGTTGTTCCGTGTGAAGAAAAACAAGCAAGATTACGTAATAATCATGTTAAAGGACAAAGGATTATCTTAGGGGTAAGACCAGATCATATTGCGATTAAAGACGAAGGTATCGAATGTAAGGTACGGGTATCCGAATTGATGGGTGCATCCAGTCATATCCATGCAGAGATTATCGGTAACGACTATACGCTTAGTAAAGATGCCTCCTCTAATGATATTATTGCCATTATTCAAAATAATGGCACCTATAAAAACTATGTTGGATCGATTTTGAAGTTTGGATTTAATGGAAATGTCGTTCATATGTTTAGTAAAGAAACGGAAAATAATCTTGAATTTTAGCAGAAATTATTATATAATAATACAAAATAAAACAAAAAATAAAAAAGGAGTGGTACTATGGTTACTATTAAGGATATAGCATTGAAATGTGATTTATCTATTGCATCAGTCAGCAAAGCGCTTAGTGGTAAAGCTTCTGACATTAATCCAAAAACAGTTGAATATATAAAAAGTGTTGCTAAAGAAATGGGCTATATTCCTAATGCTTCTGCAAGGGTATTAAAAACCAATCATTCCTATAGTATCGGTGTCCTCTTTGAGGATCAAACCCAATCTGGTATTCAACATGAATATTTCTCAGGAATCCTTTCTGCAATCAAAGATGGCTGTGAAGCTCGGGGGTATGATATTACCTTCATATCTCATCACATAGGTTCGAGAAATCTTACCTATTATGAACATACGAGGTTTAGAAATTGTGATGGGGTGATTATCGCGAATGCTGAATTCACTAATCCCGAAATTAGTTATTTAGTGGAAAGTGATATTCCAACTGTTACAATTGACTATGTTTTTGAAAATCGCTCCTCTGTTGTATCAGATAATAGTCAAGGTATGCATGATATCATCGAATATGTTTCCCAGATGGGGCATAAACGAATTGCTTTCATTCATGGGGAATTAACGAGTGTTACCCAAAAGCGGCTGCGGGGATTTTATCAGGCTTGTCAAAAATACAAAATAGAAATTAGAGAAGATATGATTAAAGAAGGTAGATACCACGTTCCTAAGGATTCTGCTATTGCAACTCAAGAATTGCTGGATATGTCTAATCCGCCAACTTGTATCATCTATCCCGATGACTATTCCTTATTAGGCGGTATGACAGTAATCAATAAACGGGGCTTAAAAATCCCTGATGATATAAGTGTAGTTGGATACGATGGAATCTTATTATCGCGTTTGATGAGACCAGAGTTTACAACTTATGTCCAGGATGCTAAAAATATTGGTATAAGTGCAGCTAAAAAAGTAATAGAGATAATTGAAAATCCAAAAACTTGTAAACCAGAAATCATCACTATCAAAGGTCATTTACAAAAAGGCAGTACAGTAAAGGATTTAAACCAAGTAGAAGACTAAACCACATAAAACTATTTATTATTTAGCTAAGGAGAAATAATATGATAGTATCAGTCATGAAGAAAGACGATGTTTTAATTGTTGTTAGAAATGATAGAAAAATGCACATTGTCTTTACTAATCATAGCGCTGCCTTCAAGGATCTTTATTTTGATAACAAACTTTTAACTCTAAAACCTTTAGATGATACTATCTATTATGATTCCTGTAATTTTCAGGGTAAGACAATCAGAAGGTCGGCTGGAAGAATCATAAATGCAACCTATACTTTAAATAATCGGGTAGCATATTTAGAAAAGAATAATTTTGGTGTCGATAATCTACATGGCGGAAAAAACGAACTACATTCGAAAGATTTTAACTATTCGATTAGTGAAACAGAAGATTACTAAGATGTAATCTTCACATACTTTTCTCCTGATCTTGATGCAGGATATCTATATAGTTGTAATATTAGTATAACCTATCGGGTTTATCGACAATTAGACATTATTGATATCCTTTATGATGCGACCAGTGCTACCATTAACTTCCTTTACTTAACAAATCATATTTATTTTAATCTTTCGGGAAATCTAAGTAATAATGTATTAAATGATAAACTTTACATTAATGCATCTAAAACATACTTAAATGACAATTTAGTTGTTGAAAAGAAGATTGATGTTGATGAAGCGACAGACTTTAGAAAACCCAAACAAATTGGTCAATTTTTCAATGATGGATTGCTTCAAAAGAAAACCAAAGGTTATGACTATCCTTATTATCTAGATGATGTGGGGGTTGATAATTTAGCCACAAAAGTAATAGGAAAATCGATTGATTTAGAAGTTTACACAACATATCTATGTACCGTTTTCTATTCAAATAATCCCCCCTTAAATTGTGAAGGGTATAATGGAATCAAAAAAAATATTTGGCTTAATCCCTTGAATGTCAGTTCCATCCAGATGGTATTCATCAAGAAAAAGATAATTAGGGATTATTTGATAATAATAACCCATATCATGAAATAACGAGATATAAATCTATCGGTAAGGAATAGCAAATAGATTATATGTAGGAAAAAGAAAATTTTTTTGTTAAAGTAACTTAATCGAAAATAGTTTAAAAAAACTTCATATATCGTTTTTAAACTTTCTCTTATGAGAAAAAATGCTGAAATTCCTTTTTAGATTTATTTTGAATGAAAAAGTTAAGTTTGATTTTTTAAAAAATTGTATATAAAAGCAGGGCCCATATCAAAATGGACCTTGTTTTATGTTTTCAAAAAGTTTTTATCAAATTTGGAGTTTAATTCCCTTTTACTACGCCATATTGAAACAATAGGTTAACTAAGCGAAAAAAAGTGGAATTTTACAAAGAAGGAATAAATTACTTAATCGTGTTAAAAGCAGATAAAAAAACGTAAATCGATACCATTAATTATCATTTTATTTGTGAAGTGTCTATTGATTTGCCAAGACGAAACGAAATTTCCTTCTCTTTCAATATAAATAAATATACGAAGATATCGACTGGACTTTATCAAAAAAAGCGATATGATAATAATCCAAATGAAAAACACCAGAAAGGCTATCGTAATCGCTTCGAAAATCGCTAACCTAGTTTAAAGCCAGCCATTATATTTTTTTATTACCCTTTATAAATTCCCCTAAAAGGAGATTATAAAAATAAATACCACAACTATATTGCTTTGAATAGTATAAAAGAAACCAATTATAACTAATCATAAACTGCCCCGTGTGACGGCTGCGAAAAATCGCGTTCATGGTAAAAAGAATAATTAATGTATTTATTATAATGGTTAAAGGAGAATTGCATTTTCATTGTCAAATCTACGGGTATCTACATTTAAAAGAAATTTTCACTTTTATTTTTTTAAAATAAATTTGAAAATTTCTTGTTTTTTAAAAGTATATATGTTAAGATAAAGTTAACAAAAAAAACGGAGGTAAAAAAATGGGCTTTTGGACAATCATGTTAATAATGGATTTATTAATTCCTTTAATTATGGTTTTCTATGGTTATTCTTTTTATAAAAAATCCCCCAAAAGAATCAATCGTTTTTTCGGTTATCGCACCTTTCGTTCAATGAAGAATGAGGATACATGGATATTTGCCCATCATTTTTTTGGAAAAATTGCGTTTATTATCGGATTGGTTTTGCTGCCGGTCACTTTTATTTTAATGCTGTTTTTCAAAAACAAGGGAGAAGAAGCAGTTGGTATGGCAGGAACGCTTGTCATGACCGGGCAAGTTGTATTTTTAATTATTCCAATCATTCCAACCGAAATTGCTTTAAGAATAAAATTTGACAGACACGGAAACCGTAGGGTTGATTTATAACAAATAACGAAATAAAGAGTAATAAATAGCAAACGGTATTTACGTGCAGTAGCAATAGGGAATGGATTTTTTAAAAAGGAGTACACAATGAAAACTTTAGGTAATATTTTGTGGTTTATTGTTGTTGGATTGTGGTTTTTTATTGCTTGGATGATTTGCGGAATTTTGTGGTGCCTTACTATTATCGGAATTCCATTCGGCGTTCAATGTATCAAGATTGCTGAATTGGTGGTCTTACCTTTTAGAAAGAATGTCAAAACCAATTTTGATGCCCATCCGATTGCCAATATTATTTGGTTAATTTTCTTTGGTTGGGAAATAACTTTGGGATTTGTGATTGCAGGGGCACTACTGTGTATTACAATTATCGGCATCCCATTTGGTCTCCAATGTTTTAAATTGGCTTCGCTATCCTTGCTTCCGTTTGGAGCGGAACTTTCTTTAAACTAAGAGAGAAAAGGCTAAATTCGATAAACACTTTATGTATCTTTAGGTGTTAATCAATAATGAGGTAAACCATGAGTATTTCAAAAGAAAGCATGATGTTTATCATCTATGCGAAAAACCAAGAAAAAGCCAAAAATTTTTATGAAAGCTTATTAGGTTATAAACCAACTTTAGATGTTCCGGGTATGACTGAGTTTGCTTTGGCCCCTAATGTTTCATTGGGTATTATGCCGGAAACCGGTATTATGAGACTTCTGGAAAATAAAATACCCAATCCCACCCAAGCGAACGGGATTCCCAGATGCGAGATATATCTATATGTCGACAACCCGGATGAATTTTTGGAAAAGTTGGTAAAAGCCGGAGGAAAAAAGATTAGTCTGGGAAAATTGAGAAATTGGAGCGATTTTGTTTCCTATGGTTTGGATCCAGACGGAAATGTATTAGCTTTTGCCAAAAAAGTTAAAGAAAATCAATAGTTTTTATATATGTATTTTGGGGAGGTTCTCCCCCTTTTTACTTATTACAGTGATGTATTTGATATTTATAAAAAATAATTATTAGTTATAGAGGTTAATTGAATGGAAAATGTTATAATAAAAAAATAGGCAATACCCAAAAGCAAGGAGGAACCAAATGAAATATGTTTGTCAAGTAATTATAAATGCGAGTTTGGAAAAAGTGATTGATTTGTTTTTGGAAAAAATGGTGATAAACAAAGATCTAACTCCGGGAAACAAATGTTCGCTTGATTATGTAATTGATGAAAACCATCGTCTGCAAATGATTGAAACAATCGAATCGGTCAACTTGCCCGAAGAAATTGTTACCATTTACGAAGTTGAAAAAGTATGGAACCGATGCGTCAATCGCTTTAATGTCGAAAAGGGAAAAGTAATTTACACAATGGATGTGGAATTTGTTTTTGAAGATGAATCCGGAATCAACGAAGATAACTTTAAAAAGAAAACCCAAAGTCAAATGGATGAATTCAAAGAGTACGTGGAAAGCCTAACATAGTTAATTTGATTAACTTTGGTTATATTTGTAGTTTTTTTGTTAAAGAAAAGGTAAAGATGATATTTCACCAAACAAATAATAATTCAATTATTTCTTACTCTCCAATAAATCAATGAACTAAGGCTATTCGAACAGGTATTTTTAATTTGGCTTGATTTGAAGCATTTTTCGTGGTTAACGAAATACCATGAAATATATGTTTTCTATTATTCGGTTACCCAAGATGATATTTTTAAAAATGGTATATCAGTAATCTTGAAGATACACGATTGTTTTTTAGTTGTAAAGAAGAGTAGATAAAAGGTTTCCTAAATAAAAAAACAAAACACGGTATTACTATGCAATTTGCATCGGTAATACCGTTTTTAATTTAACGATTAAACTTTTTGATTAAAACGGAAATTTTGGACCAAAATATTATTGGTTAGCAATTGGACCAAAAAATTATTTTATCGCGTTTTTAAAATGCAAAATTTAATGACAGGAGGTTAAAAGTCATGAAACGCATTTTTTTAGTTTTATCAGTTTTTATGTTTATGTTTGTTTGTGTTGCTTGTTGGGGTGAGGAAACCGAAGAGGAATTGACTTTGTATTCGTCAACCTCGGAAACAAATCTACAGATATTGTTACCTGAATTTGAGAAAGCAACCGGAATTAAAGTGAATTATATATATGATTCAACCGGAAATATTGTTACGAGAATTAAAAACGAAGCGGAAAACCCCCAAGCTGATGTTGTTTGGTTGCCTGAAGCCAATATCTTGGCGGATACCCAATATTTTGAAAATTATGTTTCGTCAAACAACAATCTATATGAGGATGCTTTCAAGAACACCACTGGTTATGCCACCAATGTTAACTATGCTATTCCGGTATTAATTTATAACAGTAATATGGTAACAAATCCGATTACCGGTTACAGTTCTTTGTTGCGACCAGAATTGAAAGGTAAAATCGCATTCGGTGATGCGACTTCCAGTTCCAGTGCCTACAACCATTTGGAAAACATGATTCTTGCCATGGGAGAAGGCGCAAACAATGATGAAAAAATTGAATCAGACGAAGCTTGGGATTTTGTCGAAGACTTCTTGAATAACTTAGACAAAAAAATCATCACCAGCTCCAATGTTACTTTAACCGGTGTTGTGAATGGAGAGTATGCGGTGGGGTTGTCATGGGATACCAAGGGTTATGAAGCCATTAAAGCCAAACTTGAAGGCGATACTGCATATGCAAACATTGAAGTTGTATATATGTCGGAGGGAGTTGTTGCCAAAAACAGTTCCGTTGCGATAATCAAAGGAACCAAGAAGTTGGATCTTACCAAAAAGTTTGTTGACTGGATGTCAAGCCAAGAAGGACAAGATGTTATCGGTGAAAAACTAGACGGTGCTCATCCAATTCTCGCCACCGCAAAACTAGCGGATTACAAAAAATCCGACACACCGCTTAATTATATTCCAATCACGACTGCTTGGGCAAGTAGTAACAAACAAAATGTCCTTAACAGATATACTGAAGTTTATCAACGGATTTTTGCTTAATTGAAATAATAACCAAAATTAAACTGCCAGGAATTTTCTGGTGGTTTAATTTTAAGGAGTGAAAAAATGAGTGTATCGATTAAAATAGAACATGCAATCAAAAGGTTCGGAAAGAAAACGATTATCCCCGATTTATCACTGGAAATAAAAAAGGGGGAATTTTTCACCTTGCTTGGTCCAAGCGGTTGTGGAAAAACAACCTTGTTGAGAATGATAGCCGGTTTTAACACCATCGAAGGCGGAGACTTTTATTTTGATGATTTACGCATCAACAATATTCCGGCTTTTAAAAGGAATATTGGGATGGTTTTTCAAAATTACGCGGTATTTCCGCACATGACTGTTGAAGGGAATGTCGGTTACGGTTTAAAACAACGCAAAATCAAAAATCCAGAGTATGATGAACTGGTTGATCAGGTTTTGCAGGATGTGCATATTGAAGAATTGAAAGACCGTTATCCTGCCCAAATGAGTGGTGGTCAACAACAGCGGGTTGCTTTAGCAAGAGCAATCGTAATTCAACCCAATGTTTTGTTGATGGATGAGCCTTTATCTAATCTTGATGCAAAACTTAGGGTCGAAATGCGATTGGCAATTAAAAGAATTCAAAAGCAAAAAGGGATTACTGCCATATATGTAACCCACGACCAAGAAGAAGCTCTTGCCATGTCCGATCGCATTGCCATTATGAATTTTGGGGTAATCCAACAAGTCGGCACGCCGATAGAGGTTTACAGCCACCCGAGCAATTATTTCGTTGCCACGTTTATCGGCCACAGCAATACTTTTAACGGCTGGATAAAAATTGAAAAGGGAAAAAAGTATTTAGAACTAGATGCGGGACACAAGATTGAAATCAATGATTTGATTGATTCGGTAGAAAACGAACAAACGATAAAAATGGTTGTTCGGCCCAATGAAATCGAGTTTTCCGATGAAGGCATTAAAGGGATAATATTTGAAAAAATCTTTTTGGGTGCGGAGATTCGCTACACAGTAAAACTGGAAAGCGGACAATTAATCGAAATCCATAAGGAAATCAAAGACAAAATGTATGAAGCGGGAGATGAGATATTTTTTGGTTTTGACCCATCCTTGGCCAATGTTTTTGATGCCAAAACCGAGAAATCCTTAATGGCAAGGAATGAGTCAAAATGAGATCCAAACGCCTGCAGCTTAACGGTTGGACCGTTATATCGTTAGTTGTCTTAGTATATTTCATCTTTTTCTTTATTTATCCAATAACAAGAATTTTAATTAGCAGTGTTTGGAACTCTACAACCCGTTCGTTTAATTTTTCCAAATTTGTTGATTTTTTCTCCAACAAGTTTTACACCAATACCATTTTTAACAGTTTAAGGGTATGCGTGGTAGTAACGATTCTAACCACAATCTTTGGCTCGCTTCTTGCCTATATCACAAGAACAGTATCAATCAGATTCAGAAATATCGTAAATATTCTATTGATGATATCGGTTGTTTCTCCGCCCTTTTTAGGCGCATACGCTTGGATTATTCTTTTGGGTAGGGCGGGAATCATAACCAAAGTAATTAACAATCTGTTAGGTATCAATTATGGCGGAATCTATGGGTTTAACGGAATTGTTTTGGTGTTTACTATAAAACTGATTCCGTTAATTTATCTGTATGTATCCGGCGCTTTAAAGAATATCGATAACTCTTTGTTGGAAGCAAGCGAAAGTTTAGGATCCAACAAATTAAAAAGAATCATCCAGATTGTTCTACCTTTGATTCTTCCGACAATTCTTGCCTCTAGCATTCTCGTGTTCATGAGGGTCTTGGCCGACTTTGGTACCCCAATGTTAATTGGAGAAGGATATCGGACGCTTCCGGTCTTAATCTATAATTCTTTTATCAGCGACCTTGCTACCGATGAACCGCTAGCCGCAACCATCAGCGTGGTAGTCATCCTGATTACCGCTATCATCTTCTTAACGCAACGTTGGATCAGCAATCGCAAAATGATTGAAATGTCGGCGCTACATCCGCTTGAACCAAAAAAAGCAAAAGGCGCCAAAAACGTCTTAGCCCATGCATATGTATATATCATTACCGCGCTTGCCATTCTTCCGATTATCATTGTCTTCATCAATTCTTTCATGAAGTCCAAAGGAGTTGTGTTTGCGGGGGAGTTTACTTTCAACAATTACCTCCAATCATTCAAAAGCATGGGTGACAGTATCATCAATACATTATTCTATTCCCTAATAGCTATTGCCATGGTAATTGTGATTGGTGTTGTAATTGCATATACTTCGGTTAGAAGAAAGAGTAAACTTACATCCGTTTTAGACCTAATCTCGATGTTTCCATATATCATTCCCGGAGCGGTATTGGGTATCGCGTTGCTTCTTGCTTTCAATAAAAAACCTTTGGCTTTAAGCGGAACATTTATAATCATCGTCATAGCATATGTTATCAGAAGATTGCCGTATACCATCAGGAGTTCCGCCGCAATCCTCAAGCAAATCGATTTAAGTGTTGAAGAAGCATCGATGAGTTTAGGTGCTAACCGCTTCAAAACATTCTTTAGCGTAACCACGCCAATGATGTTTTCCGGTGTAATGTCCGGGGCCATTATGAGTTGGCTTTCCATTATCACAGAACTCAGTGCTTCAATTTTGCTATACTCATATGCCACAAAGACCTTAACAATATCAATTTACTTAAAAATTCAAATTGGAGATTACGGTCAAGCATCAGCATTATCATCGATCCTTATGCTTACATCGATTGTAACGCTGCTCTTGTTCTTTAAACTTTCGGGCCGAAGAGAGATTGATTTGTAAAGCAAAAACTTACAAAGTCCATTTATACTTAGGATATAAGTGGGCTTTTTCTATTTTTAGCTTTTGGAAAAAATTCACAATAAAAAAACACACGAATTAAAATAAACAACAAACCAAACAAGGAAAAAAATTGGAATGTGCTTTCAGCACTTTTATCTTTTTAATAATTTGACTATTACGGATAACATAATTCTAGCACCGTGAAACTAAAACTTATTACCAAGGAAAAAACGATAAACAAAGCAAGCGAACTATTTAAAAAAAATGGTTTATACGACAAAAAAGATGCTTAAATTAATAAACTATCAGGCGGGCAAAACCAGCGGATTGCCATAATCAGAAGACTATGCATAAATCAAAGCGTTAGGTTGTTTGATGAACCAACCAGTGCTTTGAATTCTGAAATTGGTTTTGCAAAGGAAATCGCCAATCGCATTATCATTTTAGATGAAGGAAAAATCCTTGAGAAAGGGACACTGGAAGAAATATTCAATAAGCAAAAAACCAAAGATTTTCTTTCGAAAGTGTAATAAATAAAATTATTGTTAAAAAATTACAAAAAAGGTTATCCGAAAATAATCCTTGGGCTTTTATAATATTATTTACTTTGCACAAAAAACTAAATGATGTCTAGTTTTAAGGGCTAATAAAAAAAGCAGTTGTAGAAAACACAACAAAAGTGTTGCAAATTGAATAATTAATGATATACTCGGGCAAATAATTAAAAATAATTGTTGTGGAAAAGAACTTATTCTGCTATAATGACAACAAAAAAATGTGGGGAAAGAATTTTTTGAAAAAGTGGATTATCACTCTTTTAGACAAAGCCTTGCTCCTAAATTTTGCGTGCAATTGCCTTTTAGGGTTTCTACAGTATTGGATAAAGGTGAAGAAAATTTTCATATTCTTTTTAATAACGGTATACAAAGTGGAAATTTTGCTGAAATAGGTACATCAGATCCTATTCAGAAGGCTTTAACGAAAAATATTATAGTTTTGTTGCTTGCAATGCAGTGGAGTTTTGGCGTCATCCAAATAAATATGGTGAACTACTCAATACAAAAAAATACAACGGTATTGAACACACCCTTTACTATCAAAAAGAAACAAGGAAATACGGGGAAATATTGTCATTCGTCAGCACCTTGGAAATTGAAGGCAATATATATACTTATGGCTTGAATTATGTTTATAAAAATGTCAATTTAAATTCAAAAGCAATTAACATCGTAAACAAAAATTCCGATTTTTCTATTAAACTTGGAACAAAGGAAGAGAATATTGCCAACATCAATGACTATAAAAAGCATACATTATTCGGAGCCGGGGACTTTATATATGGTCTTTCCAATGAAACCGAAGAAGAATATTATGGAGTTAGCTCGTTTTATTTCGCCAATGGAACGAAATATGTAACTCTTTTTTCTACCACTTCAGAGAAAATTACTGTTTGTGGCATAAAACTAGAAATGTCAAATGAAAAAGCAAAAACAACTCTGTTCAAACTTAGCTTTAAAAGGGTAAAGAAAGCTAATTATTACGATTATTATGTTAATGGAAATGTAATTATAAGAGTGAGTAAAACAGGAAATGACGATTCTGACGAAAAAAAATGACTGTTTTTGAAATTAATGTAGAAATTGGTTACACGGTTGATTGGATGAAAACTTATTAAAAAACATTGGTAAACGGAATTCTTTTTTTAGGGTTGCAAAAACACCCCTTTTTCTTTTTGACCAGTTTGTTTAAAAAAAGCGAAAAACAATTAGTTGTGATAAAATGAATTATCATAACAAAATATGAAAGGATTAATAATATGTCAAAAGAAGTGTGGGATGCATATAACAAGAGGGGAAACAAACTAGGGTTTGATCTCTATCGTGGCGAAAAAATTCCTGAAGACACTTATCATATTATTGTTGAGGTATATGTCTTTACGAATGAAAAAGAGGTTTTGATAACCCAAAGGCATCCAAACAAACCTTGGGGTTTAAAATGGGAAATTACCGGTGGTTCTATATTAAAAGGAGAAACCCCAAAACTTGGGGCTGTAAGAGAACTACAAGAAGAAACTGGTATAGTTGTTAATGAAGATGATTTAATTCCCATATACACTGTTCCCAATAAAGATTTTCGCAGTATCTATTATAGTTTTGCGACAATTATCGATAAAGCCAAAACAAAGATTATTTTGCAGGATGGAGAAACCATTGATTTCCGTTTTCTTTCCTATGAAAATTTTAAATGGTTTATCAAAACCGATGATTTCGTCAATACCATCAGGGATAGGTTTTTTAAATTCGAAACCATGTTTGAAAAAATTTTAAAAGTAAAGCAAACGCGTAATTAAGCAATTGGCAACTACACCCTCCGAAACGGCTATTTTGCACCAAATGCGTAAAAATTAACCTTTAAAAAGGACGGTTGAAATTTTCAATTATTGGCCTCCCTTTTTAATTAAAATCATATAAATATTGCTTTTTAAAAGGTTATAGGGAAAATTTATAGTAAAATAAACTTGCAGTGAAAGAGAAAAAGAAAGAAGTTAAGGTTTTTAGGATCTAAGAACGGTGATGCTTATGCTTGGATGTGAATCGCTTTTTGCTTGATTTTTTGTTGGTTCTATTTAAAATTAAACGCAACGATGCTCAAGAAATCCCTTATTGGATTGTGGCAAAATCTCTTAAAGCATAAGCTCCTTAATCCTGTTTTTCAAAACAAACACCTATGATTTTTTACGTCATTAGCCAATACCGCTCTTTTGCTTGGTTGTGCTTATAAAACTTGGATTATTAGAAATCTATCCGGACGCACGGTAAAAAAATGGCTTCATTTAACTGTTTCTTCAAGAATTATTTTGTTGTGTTTACGCTTTTCTTGGAAAGCACACCAAGAAATGGTACCATCTTTTTTTATTGATAAATTCAAACCATAAATCATATTTAAGCAATTTTCTAAGTATTTGTTATTTGGTCACCGGAATAGTGTTTTTCATAACCTCATTTGTTTGTTTTGCCTTTCCGAAATATTGAAAGCGAAGCAAGCAGAGCTTTGTTTTGGGTAATTCCCACAGTCAGCTTTTGCATTTTTTTAATTAGCGGCTTTATGCTTTTAATGCTTGTCAAGGAAAGAAGCGATATGCTTGTACAGGAAATGCAACAAATCCTTAAGAAAAGGAAATCAAATTTTAGCGCATTGTTGAAACCTCAATCGAAGGAATTACTTTTTGCAATGACAACATTTCTTCAATGCTTGGGTTAAGCGTTGAAGAAAAGTTAGGAAAATCATATATATCTTTCTTTCCAAAAGAAAACTTAGATGTTTATTAGCAACATAAAACATTGAGAAAGAAAGGGGAAGACTCCGTTTATGAATGCTCTTTATTAAGAAAGGACGGCCAACGCCATTGGTTCCTTATTCCCGCAAAACCCCTCCTAAACGAAGAAGGAAAATTTGCAGGTTCCTTTGCCATGTTGACCGATATCATGACCGAAAAGAAATGGAAATTTTGTTGGAAGAGTTAAGCCATAAAGACAGTTTAACCGGTATTGCCAATCGCAGGAAATTCGATGAAATCCACAAAAAAGAATACAACCGTTTAAATAGATTAAAACTTAAATTATCGGTAATTCTTTTTGATATCGATTTCTTCAAAGAATATAATGACCACTACGACCATGTCAAAGGGGATGAGGAATTAAGAGAGTTCGGTCTAGTTTTAAATGATTGCATCAGCTGTTTTGGCGATTTGGCTGCCCGCTATGGGGGATGAGAATTTGCGATTATTCTTCCTGGCACCGAATCGGAATATGCTTTAAAAGTTGCCAGAAACATTTAACAAAAAATTATAGATTTAAAAATCGAACACTTAAAATCAAACATGCACCAATACCTAATAGCAACCTTTGGCGTCATTACTGTCAAATACTCGCATAATCATTCACTGAAAGAAGTGATTGATCTAGCGGATTAATTATTGTATAAAGCCAAAGCAAACGGAAGGAACCGGATTGAGTTGGCTGATTGGGAGAGGAATGGACTAAATTAATCACGAATAAATAAAACAAATTTTAAAATCAACAAAATAAAAAGGAGAGATTACTATCGAAATGTTAAATAAGAACCAAATTCAAGATTTGCTTATAACTTTAAAACATCGCTTTGAAACCAACATGCAACGGCATAAAAACTTATCCTGGGAAAAAATTGAAAATAAACTATTAATCCAAACCGAAAAACTATTTTCCCTATTTAAAATGGAACAAACCGGCGGAGAACCGGATTGCATCGGGTTCGATGAAAAGACAAATCAAATCATTTTTGTTGACTGTTCCAAAGAAACACCAAAGGGAAGGATGAACACTTGTTATGACGATGAAGCGCTTGAATCAAGAAAGAAATTCAAACCCGAGAAAAGTGCTTTGGGACTTGCAAAAGAAATGGGAATTGAAATTCTAACTGAAGTAGAATACCACCATCTACAAACTTTCGGTGAATTCGATAACAAAACTTCCAGTTGGATTTATACTCCCGAGGAGGTAAGAAAACTAGGTGGCGCTTTGTTTGGTGACCGTAGGTTTGGCAGAGTCTTTATTTATCACAACGGTGCCGAATCCTACTATTCGGTAAGAGGTTTCAGGGGAAAATTGTTGGTTTAACAAATTAGGATAAGCAAAATAATCAGTTGAACAACCCTCAACTGGTTATTTTTTTAACAAAATCACAAAAAACTGTTCAAATTATTTGCGTAATATTTCAAAAATTGATAATATTAAACGTAAAAAACTGTAGGAGTAATTTACATGGAAAATTGGAAGAAAAAAATAGCTACTTTTTTAATCAGTCAAACCGTATCACTGCTTGGTTCAACGCTTGTAATGTACACCATCATGTGGTATATCACTTTAGGAACTCAATCGGCACTTATGATGACCATATATGTGCTATGTACCTTCATACCTTCTTTAATAATGTCGCCGTTTGCAGGGGTGTGGGCTGATCGGTTAAACCGGAAGATGCTCATGATTACTGCTGACTTATTAATTGCCTTCGTGACTTTGATTATTGCGGTATTGTTTTTCTTCGATATCAAAGATATATGGATTATCTTTATAATTACGGTAATCAGATCAATCGGTCAAACCATTCATCACCCTGCGGTATCTGCCGTGTATCCTCAAATCGTTCCCAAAGAATCTCTAGTAAAAGTGCAAGGAATATCCCAAGGAATCAGTTCTGCGTCAATGGTCCTTTTACCGCTGCTTGCAGGATTGTTGTTCTCAATTATCCCGATAGAATATGTCTTCATGATAGACGTCGTTACCGCGGTTATCGCAGTCTCTGTATTACTTAAATTTGTTAAGCTGCCAAAACACAAAGCGGAAGAAAACAAAGAAGAAATTAAATATTTGGATGATATCAAGAAAGGGTTAAAGTATGTCTTTTCTCATTATTTGGTTTTTAGAATCATCTTGTTTGGTTTCTTGTTTATGGTTTTGGTTGCGGCTCCATCTTTTTTAACCTACTTGCAAGTTGCAAGAGTATTCGGACCTGAAACATGGCGCCTATCTTTGCTTGAAGCCTTCTTTGGAACAGGTATGTTTATTGGTTCAATCATAATCACCACTTGGGGCGGTTTTAAGAATAAATTGATAACATTTTTCTTAGCATATATAGCCATCGGAATAGGAACAATGGGACTTGGAATACCTTTTAATTTTTATTTTTATATAGGAGTTTGGTTAGTTGTCGGTTTATTCATTTCGATAAGCAATCCAATATTAGTTGGACTCATTCAAGCCAAAGTTGAACCAGAATTCATAGGAAGAGTATTCTCTGTATTTGGGTTAATGAACACCATAAGTCTTCCGCTGGGAATGTTGGTATTTGGACCATTATCGGATATCGTAGATATATCTTTAATGATTCTGTTAAGCGGTGTTGGAATGGCAATACTAGCAATAATACCGCTTATCAACAAGAGGTTGTTGAAAGAGGGATTTTAATGTTTTTTTGCAAGGACTCGAAAGGGTCCTTTTTTATTTGGCAATTAGTAAGTTTTCATAATGAGTAGATTTATTAATTTAAAGATGTTATAATTATTTAAGAATTTTACCTAGGTGATTTAAATGAAAAAAGTAATAGTTATAGGTTGTCCAGGAAGCGGAAAAAGCACCTTTTCCATTGAACTCCAAAAGAGAACAGGACTTCCTCTGTATCATCTTGATATGATAAATTGGCATCCTGATAGAACTACTGTGCAAAAAGAAGAATTTATTGAAAGGTTATCATCAATAATTCAAAAAGAAGAATGGATTATCGACGGCAATTACGGTTCGACGATGGAAACACGTTTAAAAAAATGTGATACGGTCTTTTTCTTGGATTTTCCATTAGAAGTGTGTTTAGCTGGTCTTGAAGGAAGAAAAGGGAAAATCAGACAGGATATTCCTTGGGTTGAAAAGACCGATGAAGTAGATCTTGATTTTCTTGATTTTGTAAGAAATTACAATACGATTAGCAGACCCAAGGTATTAGATTTGCTGGAAAAGTATTTCGATAAAAAGATATATATTTTCCAAAACCGAAGGGATGCAGAAGAGTTTTTAAAAAAGCAATAAAAAAATATAGGAGGGGTTATGAAAGATTTTTATTACCATGCGGGCAATGAGCAAAAAGCGAGCTTGAAGAAGCTTTGAAGAAATTGCGAAGTTCCCAACCAACTTATCCTAAAGAGGATATATCTATTACTTGTTATTTAATTTCTTTTAATTTTATTCCCAAAACACTGACCTTTAGGTGTTCCAAATGCAAAGAGATTGATACATTAACATATCATACTTATTCCAAAGAAAAAAATTATTTCCAAATACCGAAAGATTGCAGCTGAGTTTGCAGACCTTGGATACAAAGTCAAAATAAGGCGCTATTGTGATTCTTGCGTAGATGAGTCAAACGGTAAATTGAGTACATTTAAAAGGAGCGCACAAGAGCAAGCGAGATTTGCCAAGGTTTTAATGGAACGTTGGGAAAAGAAACTAGATAGAGATACTGTTATCGAAATCAGAATGAATCATCCTTGTGGTATCCCTAAGGAAAACAAAATAGCAATGTTGAAAATCAAAGAAAAGTATAGCGATATTGAAAGTAGGATAATAGAATTTTCAAAACACCTAGGATGAAGTTGCCAAAAAACATCTGAAAACGAATATATCTTTACCTGGAGATTGACATCATGTGTTTACAGGATGTTTAGAAAATTTAAGGACTACGAACCAATTTCACCGACCTGGTGCCAATGTTGCAATGACCATAACAAGATGTTGATTGACTTTTTATTTGATAAAAACACAAAATCGGAACTAATTGTGGGTATTTGCAGTGGTGGCAAAGTTTGATCATTTAAAATAACAATATAAATAATAATAGGAGTTCAAAATGGAAAAGTTTGTAAAAGAATTATTTACCGAAGAAATACTGGATAAAACTGCCAACTTTTATGGTTTATCAAAGGAAAACCTAAAACCAGTCGGTGGTTTTGAAAACTACATATATGGTTTTGCCAAAGGAGAAAAGTCATATATCGTAAGAATATCGCACAGTTCGCACCGCACAATTGACGAAGTAAAATCAGAAATGGATTTTTTATATTACCTAGCCAAAAACGGAGCCAATGTATCAATGCCGATATATACAATCAACAAGCAGTTAGTTGAACAAATCGATTGTCATGATGGTTCTAATTTTATTGTATGTGCTTTTACAAAAGCAGAAGGCGAAGCGCCTTCTAGGCAAAACGCAACCGATAAGCTCTATTACAACTATGGAAAAACCATTGGTATGTTTCATCGCATAACCAAAGAATACAAGGAATCAAAAGGCATAAAAAAACGTTTCACTTGGGATAAGGATTTAATTATCACAAATGCTCATAAATATTTACCAAAAGAAGATGCAAACATTCTTAAGCGATTAGATGAAGTGGTTGCATCAATCAAAGCAATCGAAACAAACAAAGATAACTATGGCCTGATTCATACCGATGTACATTTTGGAAATTTCTTTGTTAAAGATGATCAACTAACCGTTTTTGATTTTGACGATTGCGCTTATCACTATTTTGCGAGCGATATTGCGATAGCATTATATTATCTAATCTTCATGGCAAAAGAAGAAGAGCAACACGATTATGCAAATCGCTTAATGACTCATTTCATGGAAGGGTACCTCGAAGAAAACTATTTACCAAAAAAGGATTATTTAACAATACCCCTTTTTCTAAAACTCAGAGAAATAATCCTTTATATTGTAATTCATCGGACTTTGAATGTTGAAGAAAACAGGTTTGCCCAAGTTTTTATCAATAGGTATCGTGACAGAATCATTAATAATATTCCGTTTATTGACTTAGATTTGGAAAAGTTTTTTAGGAATTGCAGGTAACTGCAATTTTTTTTAGATTAGTCATTTTATAGCATTTATTTTGGAAAAAATCACCTTAATGGTATAATAAAGAAAAAAGTTTTGTGGTGTTTTTGGGATAATTTTAGTTACTTCAAGGCTATGGAAAGGGTGAGAAAAATGGAAATTAGGGGAATCAACGAATATAAACAGTTAATTTTAAAATTAAACAGTAAAACGGAAAAATTTGAGGATATTACAAAAGAAGTATTATATCTTAACGACTTTGAAAAAAATTGGTTTGTTATTTTTCTTAGGAGTGACGGAACAAAAGCCCAATATAGGTTTAAACTCCAAAACATCAAGGTTTCAATTAACCCAATAAACATTGATATTGATAACTGGGAAATATACTTAAATGGCCAAAAAACAACAAAAATTAAATTGATTCAAAAATTCGACAATCTTGGTTACAAAATTTATTTTACTAATTCATCCCCACTTTTTGTAAATAGAATTTTTAGAGGGGAATCGAACCCGCTTAATTTTTACTGGTGGTATATATGGAACTTTGTTCTTTTAATTATCATTTTTGATAAGCCCTTAATTCAGTTAATGGCCCAAAATTCATCTTTAATCAATTAACCGCAACTTATTTTTGTCTGGAAATGATAGCCAATATTTTCAATACTTTGTTTAAGTTTTTTGGTTACAATTGTTGTAATCAAAAAGGAAAAATATTTGTATTATTTATTTATTGCCCAAATGATTTTGACTATTCTACTGGATGTCTTTGGGGTTCCAATTTAAGTGTATCGTTTAATATTGGTGTCAATGGTATCACCGTTGCTAATATTATTGTAAATGCAATATTATTAATTATTATTTTGGGGATTTTAAAACAAGAAGACATATTTTTTTTCTCTAAAGAAAAATTATCATTTGCTTGAATTTAAAACTTAACCAAGATAGGGGGTATTTCCGGCCTAGAAAGCTTTGTAAGAAACGTTGCTTTCATGTTAATGGTATTAAGAATGATAAATGTTGTTGGCGGACAAGGTGCTTTTTGGGCAGCCAATACCTTCATTTGGGGATGGATTTTGCTTCCGGTATTGCAATTGGGAGAACTAGTTAAACGAGATTGTGGCGAAAACAAAGATTGTATTAAGGACAAAACTTTGGGATATTTTGGTATCATCACAATTATTGTAATCTTTTGGTTTATCTCAATTCCGTTAGGGAAACCGTTCTTAAAAGCTGTATTGCTTCTTGATAACAACTTGGATGTTTAAAAAAAATGCTGTTGTTAGTAGTGGTTTCTATATTCTTTTCGCTTATAATAATGTTATCGAGATCATCTTTTTTCGCATCGGAAAAACATCATATATGTTATTTCAATCTGAGGTAGTGATTAATACGGTTTTTTATGGCAGTTTATTCATTCTTTATCTTCTTAATATCTATCAACCAACTTTAATGTTGATAGCGATAATGTTTGCTTTAGACATACCCTTTGCTAGCATTCGAACCTTTGGCATCCTTGCTTGGATGTTAAAGAAAGAAAATATTTCCATATGTAAAGTATAAAAAACTTAAAGGAGACCTATTGGTTTTGGCATTTATCTCCCAAAATCAAAATGTTCTCTTTTTTGTTTTGGAATGAATTTCCAATAATATTGCCAAAAATATTGTTATAATAATGTAATTAATCATTGATTTATGGTATAATTTTTTTGAATTGAGGCAATTTTCTCTTATCAAGATTTTTGTATTATAGTGAAAAGAAAGGTGATTAGCTTGAAAAAGGTGAATCGTATGAAATTTCTAAAGTACTCATTACTAATTATTTCGGTTTTATTCCTTTTAATCACAACTACTGTTTCTGCATTCCTCACTTCTTCCAATACTATCAGTGATGAGCAGATTATCGGAGAAGTCGTGGTTGATGTTGAAGCTTATTACCAAAGGGGTCAAGAAAGACTTGATATTGATTTGGAAAGTGCCGAAGACGGCGTAATTGAACTCAATATTTCCGATCCAAGTCAATTGACCCATTTCAACAATCTTCGGGTAAACATTAAAATATACAGCAGTGTTCTTACTTATTTCCGTGTTCAGGTGGTTGAACAATTCACCTTAACATATATAACCGGAAATCAAAAAACGGTTGTGGCGATTGCCAAAGAAGGTTTCGCAAAATTCAATTACCAAGAGGATTTCCAAGACAACCGAATTCAGGACGGGTACTTTTACTATATGGAAAAAGTAAAACGGGTTGCAGAAAACGAACCAACTGTAATTGAATTTATCGGTCAATTGCCGGCCGAAGACTATCATCCAATATATGAAAATAAATACACTTTACGCATCGGGTTTGTAATTGATGCGGTTCAATATTTGAATGGTCCTCAAATGAACTGGGGACTTGCAAATCCTCCATGGGGTGGTGAGTGGTAATATGTTGAAAACCAAACAAATCATTAAAAAAGGCTTTTTAGTTATAATTTTCAGTTTGTTATTGGTTCTTGCAATATCTCCGCTTACAGGGCAAAAGCAAAAAAGCGGAGCGAACGATTACGTAAATTCCCATATAAAACTATTAAGCAATAACTTCTTTGAACCAAGCTTATCCGAACCAACTACGAATCTCCATCAAGTAAAACAATATGTCCCAATGAGCGAAATATATGAAGTTATAAAAACCCATCGTAATGCTTTAAGCGAAAATGCAACAGCCCAACAAAAATTGCAAGCAGATTTGGATATTGTCAGCGATATTGATGATTTGCTGGAAATTGAAAATCCGGAAGAAGGAGGACAAACTAGGAAGATTGTATCAATCTCCAGCGCTTTGGAATTATATCAATTCGGTAATGCGCAATCAATAAACTTTGATAGTCCCGGGGGAACAAACACTTATATTTTTGCCCATACCATAAATAAAATTTTGTCCCTTGATTATGAATTGCTTGCAGATATCGATTACTCGACCAGGAAAGCGCAAAAATTTGTGCCAATCGGAACCGAAATCACTATCTTGGAAGGTACCTTCCAAAATGAAATCCATTTTACCTTTAACGGTACTTTTAACGGAAACGGTTTTGAAATCATTAATCTTTATCTTGCGGAATACACATATCTCAGAACCACATTTGAAGATACATCCGGCGCAACAGCATCGATTATCGTTTCCACCATCAACAACTATGCCATGTTTGCTAGGATTGGTGAAAGCGGAGTTGTAAAAAACTTTATTCTAAGAAACCCAAGTTATACATTAAATGCTCCGGATGATTCTTTTGATGTCTTTAAATTCTCTTACCTTGTTGGAGAAAACAAAGGTTTGGTATATAACATAGGGGTTATCGACAGACGCGTAAATGCTCAAAATCAAGATATTTCAGGGATGACTTTCACGCTCGACTACCCGACCAACAAAATGGCCACAGCGGCCGGTTTTGTTCACACAAATATCGGAACAATCAAAAACTGTTATTTTGTCAGCAATAACATCATAATTTCATCATCGCGTTTCCGTTTCTCGCATATAATGCCGTTTGTCTATGCCAACGAAGTGGTAACCCAAGAATTGGTAAATGGCGAATTGCAAGATGTAGTTTATGAAGGAACCATTGAGGGATGCGCTTTTGAAAGAGGTTCTGGTTATCCTGTTGTCGTATTGCCAAGTGAGTACGAGGAATTAGCAACCCCATACTCCCCAAGTGAACTCAAGGAAGGTAAATCAAGCGGTTTAGAAGAAGATATTATTATCAATGACGGAGAAACTGGAGATATCTTAAAATGGAACTTCTATGGAGCTGACGGTTATCCCCAATTGATTTGGTTAAAGTATCAAGATGGTGCGTATTTAATTGAAAATGATTTTGACTTTATTTATTTTTCGAAATTAGTCAATCTCAATACTCCCCAAAACGGTAACTTCTTTGCTAACCACACCTATAAATTAACCCAAAATATTAATATGATAAATTTCAAAAGTTTTAAAACGCCAAGAAAGGAGTTTGATGGGGTTTTAAAATCTATTGAAGAGCCAGAGGAACCGTTGTCGCCGGATTTACCTCCAGAAAATAACCTCTATATTTTTAACTTAACCATAAACGAACCATATATTGTTGGTAACAAGTATTATTTGGGCTTATTTAGTACCTTGACCGGTTCTGTTGAGAATATCAACTTTTTCAATAATAATATTAATGTTACAAATAGCACTGATCATTACGGTAAGATTTTCTATGTCGGCGGAATAACCGGTGAATTAAGAGGAGAAGGCTCGATAAGAAACGTAATCACTGATTTTGACATTGATTTAGGAAATAAGGCAATTGGTTTAACCTATGCAGGTGGGGTTGTCGGTCTTGCATCAGGAACGCTTTCTTATGTTCATAACATTGGGTCAATAGACGGCGGTTTACACGACTTTGAAGGGAAACTTCTAAATGCTAAATTCTATGTAGGGGGTTTGGTTGGCACAAATCAAGGTCCTTTAACGATTGAATATTCCCAAAACCGCGGAAATGTAACCGGTGTTGGATCAAGCGATAATAACTATATTTCTCCAGAAGATGTTTTAACTTATACTGGTGGAATAATTGGTGAGATTCATAATAATAATCAATCCACATCCCTTATAGAAAATACCAATAGATTGGTTTATTTGAGTAATTTTGGAACCGTTGACGCAAACTTATTCCATGGAATTTCCAGAACTAACCCAATTGTGCTTGTTTTAGTGCATCAATTTGCGGGGGGCATTTTTGGAAGCGTTAAAGGCTATGGCTTTAAATTAAACAACGGCTCAGAAGTTCATAACGGAAGTTTCGAAAACAATGGTTTGATAAAGGGACAATATGTTAATACTTTGACATATCTTTATGCGGCAGGAATTGGGGTTGCAAATACTTCAGAAGAACTAGCCCAAATATCATATATGTCAAATCAGAACGGTTTTGATATTACCAACCTAAACTATCAAAATCATAACCGTTATATTTATTACGCATCAACTGTTGTTGATAATAGCGAAAAAGGGATTTTATTAAGCAGAGCTTACAATACTCAAGATTATACGTTTGGAACCAGTTATTTTCAATCAATTTCCGGTTTAACTAACCCAGACACTATAAGAATTGCTCCGTTCTTTTCTGTAGTAAATGATGAACCATCAACTACAAAAAACAAATACCCGTCGAAACTGTTATATGTTGAAAATAAAGGAGACCTATCGGTAGGTAACATTTCGGGAAGCGGTCCTACAATCCCAATCAATAGAGAAATAAGAATTTCCAATATTACCCAAGCTACAAAGGTTGATTATGAAAATGTCATTAATTCCGGTGACATTAAAGTTCTAAAAATAAATAATACAGAGGATAGTGGTATTTATGTTGCAGGTATTTCTTGGATATTACCATATACATGGTCAAAACCGGGAGATAATCCAGAATATAAAATGTATACTATGACCAATGTTGTGAATGACGGAAACATTTATACAGCTGGTATTAATGGAAATACAACTATAAGTAGTTATAACGATTCTACTAACAGTTTTTCCGGTTCGTTCTCTACAATTAATAATCTTTATGTCGCAGGGCTGGTTAATATTAATGTTGGCGAAATTATCAACGCCTTTAATTATGGGAATATTTCTTCTGATTTGGATGAAAATGTAGCTACCATAGAAGGTACTGCCAATTCATTTGTCGGCGGAATTACGACTTTCAATTATAACTTGATACAGGATGCGGGTAACAGCGGAAATATTACTTATACAAATAGCAATTCAAATGCTAATGCTCGTTTTTCAGGAGAAACGGGAAATAATACTTACAATGCACGTTATGCTGGTCTTGTCATTGTTTATGAAGGAGGTTTGACCTTAGGCGGAATTTCTGCTGCTTTTGGAAATTTTGAGGGGACTTTACTTGAAGATTATTTTGATTCAAATGAGATTCCGAGCGGTATCTATGCCAAAATTTTAGACACCATCAATAATGGTGACGTATTTGGAAAAGCCAAACAATTTGTTAGAAGCGGAGGAATTCTTGGTCTAGCTCTTTCTGCAGAACTTTCAGCAGGAACATATGGATCTACGAGTTCAGGTTCTACAGAAGGCCCTTTCGGTAGGGGAGTGGTAGGAAATGCGGATCCAATCGGAAACTGTGAATTATCCAGCGGGTTAAATTATGGTAATATTTTTGCCATTTCGCAAACAATTGGAGAATATAACGGAAGTGATGGAACTTCAACAGGAAGGAGACGTTCAAATTCTGAAAGACCAGGAATTAGATCCTGTGCTGGAGGAGTAGTGGCCTATGGTTTGACCAAAATGATTCGAATGATTAATTATGGAGTTATATCAGCTACAGATACTGCTGGGGGTGTAATTGGGGCAACCTTTATTATGGGTAACTCAACAACCACAGTAAATATTAATACAGCAGTACATTATGGAAGGCTAAAACTAGCGGACCGAGTCGAATTCGAAAATATTAATTATGATGTTGTGGAAGATGAAAACGGGCGAACTGGTCTAATAATTCAATTCGAAGACAACGATTGGTACTATCCTGATAATAATAATATTTTATTTCCATCAAGTTCAAATTTAGCAAATTACCCAAATAAAAAACGAGGATTTGGCGGTTTTATTGGTCGTCTTCAACGTGGTTATATGGGGGTTATGCAATCCGCTGAATTTAAAAATGTTTTAAACATGGATCCAAATGTTGATTTTATCGGAAGAACCGATATGTATAACCTTACGAGTAGCCGGACATATTATCGCTTGCATACTAGCGGCGAAGAAACTTCTTACTATTCCGCAAGAATAAATGATACAACAAGTTATGTAGTTGTAGGATGGTTTTACAGAATTCAAAAACGTTATGCATTTCATGATGCCAATGTTACTTTTAGAATTCAAAGAAGGTCAGGAAGTTATTATGTAACACAGATAACAGTAAATTCTGAACCTTATACTGCTTCTGAAGAAGAAAGGTTGACAAAAAGAGTAGTCAATACATCTGGAAGTTCGGTAGATAATTACGCCTATCGCAGAACATTTAAAAACGGTGTTTTGTTTTCGTTTACTTCTATAAACACCAATGCAGCATATTCAGTCTCTAACTATGGTTTAGTTGAAAATACGCATTATAATCCAAATACTTCATCTACGCAGTATGTTACAATTGAGAATCATACATACACTTCAGCAAACTTTTTTTCTTCGCAAAATTATGGTAGCACCTCAACTCCATCAACTGACAATAGGGTTAGATATCCGGTAGTATATGTTGTTGATGATGTAACTAAATTATATAATGCAACATATGGAGAATATATTTTTCTTCATAAGTTTCCGTTAATGACTGAAAATGATCCAAAATATATATATCCGGTGAAACAGGACGCTATTGCAGATAAATTAAAAGATCCAACCAACCCTAATTTCTATGGTAGATACGTTCTTGCCAGCCAAAGCGGAAGCAGGGACGGTACCGCTCTTCCTGCAAATATTGACATTAATAATTTCTACAAGCTCAATGAAACCGAGTTTGAATATATTGATTTGGAAAATGTTTCTCACGATCAAAAAATCACTTTTGAGGGCGATGCGTTTGCCAAAAAAGTAAGAAGCGAATATTTCGATATGTATCAATTGAAATACAACGATAAGGCCGAAATATTGCCTGAAGATGAAAGCGTACAAACAAAAATAGCGCAATTGGTATTTTATGACCCCGATAATCAATCTCCGATTTTAACAAGAGGGGTGGTGGATTATTCCACAACTCCAAGGACGATTACTTATCAAGTTAGTACCTCCGCTTTTACAAGCGGAACATATAAGTATGAAATTAACCAAAACGTTCTTTCGAACAAGGCAATTATTTCCAAAATTGATATAGACCCTAGCGAGTGGGAGGATTTCAAAGCGGCATATCAGAATCGTGTTAACGATATAATTTCCGAAGGAACATATAAATTATCTGCTACAGGTACTGTACCACCAGGAACAGGAAATAGAACAATTACTTTTGATATCATGGTATATTCTGAATTAAGTGTCATGGATGAAAACATTTTTAATGATGTGGATCTTTACCGGGAAAGATATCAAATCCGAATTGAAATAAGTAGTACTGCTTTAGACACAAATGTCTCATTTTTGATTAATTCTACAAATACATATAATCCAGCGAACTTCAGTGATAATTTTTCCATAACCGGTGAATCACGTCAGCTCAACCCAAATGGTTCGCTTAGAGCGTTGTTTACTGGTACAACCGATACGGTTAGGGAATTGATTCCATTAAACCACATGATGACTGTTCACGATGTTTATTTGGTTGACCATCCAACACAACCTACAACAACGGAAAAAATAGATCCGCGATTTTACTCCTTAACCATTATTCCAAGAAACGAATCAAATCAATTTGGTTTTTTAATCGAATTTAGCGATTTAATTCAATCTGGTTATTACCGAATAGAATACAGTTATTATTCCAATAGCGCAAAACGATATATCGCAATATATAAGAATTCTTCTACCAGTCATGATATTGTCGATGTTAACCACGATTATTTCTCAAACGACTTAGAAGGAATGGTTGATTCGTTTGAAAGAACTAGCGCAAACTCGTTTACCACTTATACAGAATTTGGTTATATTATTCCTGGTGTCAACAGAAACTCAAATCTTGAATTATCGATAACTACCGTTGAACTCGATGGAGAACTTTCCTATGTAGACAATAAATATTATGAATTAATATTTAATAATGAAATTATTGCAACTATTAGAATTGCCCCTTTTGCAATCCTCAGCGAAGCATATATAATGTATAATTATAATGGCGAAGGAAAACTCCAATATATCTTGACCTACAGAATTCGAAACGAAGCAGGAACAACAATTAATAAAACCCATACTATTCTAGAACGGAATCTTCAACCGATGGAAGTTTACTTGAACGATAACTATCAAGCCGCCTACTCATTTACTATCACAAGGGAAGCAAATCTATCGGAAATTGCTATTGATTTCCGTTTTAACAACAATTCGTTGTATGAACAAATCAATTTCAATGTTTTTGAATTTATTCAAGGTGTAGGTTATGTTGACTTTGAATTTGATGAAACGGAAATTTATGAGGGAAACCATATTGACAGGTTCATCTTTTACATAACCGGTTTGCTAGATAAAGGTCAGAAGATGTACAGCTTCACTTTAAATCGCGAAGGAGAGGAATATTCCTTAGGGGAAATTGAAATAGAAAAGTTACCGGGAACCAGCGCCTACTTGCTTGATGTTAAGTTCACTTTGAGCGATACGGAAACTATATACCGCTATCCTCAAATAAAAGCACTGGATGAAAGTGGAAATATTTTAAGCCAATATGATCCTCGTGTCTATGCAGAAGGGATTGACTATGTTGATACGATTTCCAACGGTATAACAAGTTATAGGATTTTCGGAGAAGTATCGGATATTATGCTTGAAGATTACAGTCCACGCTTCTTCTTGCCTTATGGAGCAACTATTCAAAGGAAAGATGAAACGACAGGACTTTGGACAGATGATTTGTATGACGACTTTACTGGCAATGAGATGGACGAAACCAAAATTGTTCAATATCGGGTAATATCCGAGGATACCAATAATAGACAAGAAGTACATTATTTCATATCGATAAGAGATATCAAATATAACCTTACATTGCGCTTTAAAATCTATTACGAAATGCCGGATGGAACGGTTATAGATGCTGCATCGTCAGAATCGCCAATCGACAAAAATGTCCTTCTTATTTCAATGAAAAACTTCATTTTGGATAATGTTTATGCAACTACCGGACCAACCGTTGATGATTTCCCGGCAGGAATAACAGAAGAATCGTTCGACAATATCGATATTCAAGCATCGTTATATTATTTCATTGATGATAATGAGAACTTAATTTACCGGTTTGGTCGGGTTAGCACCGGTGCCTTTAACTTTAACATTATCACGCCAAGGTACACCGGTCCCACAACCGAAGATTTAACACCGGGCGAAAGATATCATTATGAAATGTATATCATGCACAGTAGTGTCACCGATTGGAAAATCAATGCCTATAAACTTCCGCCAATGAATACGGTAGCGGAAGGTTATAGCGGACTATACTACTTTGTCTTTAGTCCGACTGCCGATCCAATCACCAGGACCCTTGCCATCGTCATCAAGCCGACAACCCAGGATAAAAAATGGGGTTTGTATGATGAATATGCAAGTTGGGACTAATTGATTAATAAAACAAAAGGTAGAACTTATCTAAGTATAAAGTTCTACCTTTTTTTTCCAATTAACAAAATATCGCAAAAAAATTAAAAAAGTATTATTTTAAATTAAAATATGATATAATTTAGTATCATTGTTATTGAAAGGAGAAAAAAATGGATTTATTTTTATTAATAGCAGGTATTATTGTTGCATTTGCTATCATCATTGGTATATCCTATGTTAAAGCACCGCCAGACACAGCTTTTATTATTACCGGTCCAAGAAAACAAAGGGTGTTAATTGGTCAAGCCGGATTTAGAATTCCCTTCTTTGAACGCATTGACAAAATACCTCTAAATTTGATCCAAGTTGATATTAAGACAGCTTCAGCTGTTCCGACAAACGAATTCATCGATATCTTTGTTGATGGTGTAGCTAACATTAAAATCAGCTCCGAACCGGATGCCTTAGCCAAAGCTTCGCAAATCTTTTTGCAAGAAAGTCTTGAAGGCATCAAGAATACTTGCAGAGAAGTTCTCGAAGGTAACATGCGGGAAATCATCGGTCAAATCAAATTAACCGAGTTGGTGCAAAACCGTGATTTGTTTGCCCAACGGGTTACCGAAAATGCCCTTCCAGATATGCAAAAAATGGGTATTGACATTATCAACTTAA
>DUPC01000021.1 GCA_012838545.1 Acholeplasmataceae bacterium | reverse complement strand
TTGGCTTAGCAATTGAAGATTTACAACAGTTAATGGAACAAAAATATCAATAACTAATCAACACACTAGAGTATAGCTTTTATACAAAGGTATAAAAGTATTTACACAAAATTCTTGACACTACCTTTTTTTTAAACTCCAAATATTGTTTTTTAAAAAACTTCTTAAAAGAAAGAAGTTGAAAAATAATCCCTTTTTTATATTATAACAATTAATAATATATTTGTAAAGAAATATTTAGCAAATCCCTAAGAGCGAAAAGTAAAATAAGATTAAATCCCCCCCATTCAAATTTACGATTATTTCGTTAATAGTTTATTTCTATTATCCATTTTTATTTGCCAACCAGCTCAAACTAAAGATAAAAAAAGTATTTATATAATCTATTACTTAAAAGTCCCAAAAGTGCTACAATTATTTCGTATACTATAAAAATAAGGGGAAGGTTAAGAATATGTTTTTTCTTTTAAAAAAATGGTTTTTTATTGTTTCATTGTGCTTGTTTATCGTTTTTATTTTTGGGAATTTCATTTACATTTATTCGGGGCCTTTGGGAAATGAAAATTATGAACTCCCAGGTGGCTTAAACCTAGGCGGTCCCATTTACACACAGGCGGAAGGCTTAACGGTAACTGATATTGATAAAGTTCACTTTTTTTATGGTGTTAATTTTTCAAGTCTTAATACAGCTACCGAAACCACGACCCCAGTAAAATTCCATGAACCTCGAAAAGTACATGGTTTTGATGATATAGAAATTGAAATTGAAGGTACTGTCGGAGATCGATTTACCTTAGTTTTTGGTGTTGATTCCTTAAAAGCCGAAGGCACAGTTTTGGCAGGACATCCTTTCCCAAATAGAAAAATCGCTTGGCTTGAACTGATAAAGGCAACACAACAAACGCAACAGGAATATGGGGAATTTTATCTATCTAGCGATAGGGCAGTAAAAGTAACTGCCCAAAAAAGTGGTATTAGAATTTTCTTGGGTGGACAAGAATTCAGCCAAGTTGGAGGCTTTATAGTAGAGTTTAATTTGATTGGAAGGACGGATCTTTTTTGTGTAAAAAAGTTTACCTTATTGGATTTTCAAACAGAAAAAAGCTTCAAAGTTTTGTTTATCAATAGAGCAATAAGCTACGATTACGATTAAACTATTAAGGAGTAATTATGAATAAACATCAATATATTTATGTTCTAAAACCAAAACCCTACTATCAAATCGAGGAAAACTGGACCGATAGGGAAGAAGCAATAATTGACCGACATTTTAAGTATCTACAAAACCTCTTAGCAAAAGAACAATTGGTGCTTGCGGGAAAAACTGGAGGTCTTGACGAACAAACCTTCGGTATTGTCATCTTTGAAGCTCCATCACTTGAAGAAGCAGAAAAAATTATGAATAACGACCCAGGGGTTGCGGAGGGGGTAATGACTGCAGTGCTTTTCCCCTACAAAGTGGCCCTAATGAGAGAATAACAAAAAAATATTACCAAAAAGGCAAAAGTGACCCAAAATCTGCGGGTCACTTTTTCATTTTGTTAAGGGGCTTGGAATAAGTTTATGGTATTTGATAATTTAATTAAAAACAACTTAAAGACAATTTATTGTTTTAATCTCATATAAAATTTACAATAGTATACACCATTACATTAGGCTTATCTTTATCCACAAGATAAAGGAAACCGTCAAAAAAATCATGATCATCAACCCATTCGTACAAAATCTGTGGCGTTGAAGCAAGAAATTCTAATAATCTATAAAACCCTTGGCTATGACGTTAACTTTAATCATTTTCGATCGCTACTGAAAAAGAGATTATCAGATTGTGGTTTCCTACAATTTTCCTTATCAGTTACTATCCAAAGAAGAAATCTATTCTCCCAAATGTCAAAGAAAAACGAGACGATTAAGAAACCAGAAGATTCAAGAAAAGCAAAAGGCAAAACAGATCCTCATTCCCCATGAACAAGAAATTGTTGCTGATCATTTATTGGATGAGATCGATGCCCATCCAAGAAAAGAAAGAGCGAAACTTTTTGGGGAATTGGTTCAAATGGACGCTTCCTTCCATCATTGGTTTGGGATGAGAAAATCTTACTTACACGCAGCGATTGATGATTGTACAGGACGTATTTTAGGCTTATTTTCGATTTTCAAGAGACTTTATATAGTTATTACCGGTTGACAGAGCAAATCCTTTTACATCACGGAATTCTTGCTCAAATTCTAACCAATAATCGCACGGTCTTTAATTATCAAAAAGAAAAACGTCCCGCAGAAGAGAAGGACACTTTTACCCGGTAGGGCTTTGCCTGTCATCGACTCGGCATCGCCTTATACACTTCATCAATACCACAAGTAAAAGGTCGCATTGAACGATTATTCCAAACTCTCCAAATTCGACTAATTGTTGAGATGCGCCTTAAGGGTATTGACACCATTGAGAAGGCAAATGAATTTGTCAAATCATACCTAAACGAATTCAATGATGAATTTGCCCTTCCCTATAATCATACCATAAACACGTTTGAAAAATAAATAAATAAGGAAACCATTAATGAAACGCTAGCGATCGTTTCGAAACGGATTGTGGATAATGGGAGTACCATCAAATATCAAAATAAATACTATAAGTTCTTTAATTCGCTTGGGAAACAAATGAATGTAATCCCAAAGACAAAATGCTTAGTGGTTAAAAAGCTCGATGGCAACCTCATAGCGATTATTGATCAGTATTCTTATATCCTTGAAGAATTCGAATATCATAAAACGGATTCAATCTTAGAACCAACCTCTAAAAAGGAAAAGAAAGTCTATCGTCCACCCTTATCACCCCCCTTTAAGAAAGCAAGCTATGATAATTACCTCAAAAATTATCGTCCTAAATTACAAAATAATTATGCTTATGTTTCTTAATTTTTTGAAAATTTCAAAAGATATTGAAAAAACAGTCATCCAGCCATCATACCGCGTGAAGTTTTCATGCAGGTGCAGGAGGAACTTTTCCGCCGCGACATCATCCACACTAGTCTGAACGGAAAAACCAGAACCTTCAGCAGCAACCACTGTTTGGCTCAGATAGCCATCTGCTGCAAATGTGGCGAGGTTTTTCGCAGGGTGCATTTGAACAATCGAGGTAAAAAGTTCATCCTCTGGCGCTGTGTCAGCCGTTTGGAAAAACCGGCCTTTTCTGCAATGCCCGCACGGTGCTGGAAAGCACCATTTAACAAGTACTGGTCACCGCCATTAATCAGACGCTTTGCGACAAAGACTCTTTCCTCACAACTCTACGGGACAATATCGCCACCGTCATAAATCGCAAAAGCAACAGAGCCTTGGCGGATATCGATAAGCGTCTGG
>DUPC01000020.1 GCA_012838545.1 Acholeplasmataceae bacterium | reverse complement strand
TTAGTTGTCGTGGATTCATTTTTTTCAAACCTTCCCTTTTTAATTATTCATTATTTTATATATAATACCATGTTTTCCCCAAAAAGTCAATTCGGGTACTTATAATGTTTGACTTCCATATTTTTAGAAAAATAGTTACCGTTTTAATTTACAAACCGGTATAATTAGGGCATAATTACTAATAAATAAGAGGTGAATTATGGAATGGAAAGCAGAATTATTCAAATTATTCAATAACCAAATTGTCGGTGGAAGCGTTGTTTTAGTTAAGGAAAATCAAACTTATCAATATAACTACGGGTACCGTTCTTTAAATAATTCTTTGCCAGTTGAGGATGATACGATTTTCCGGATTGCCTCAATTTCGAAAGTAATCATCGGAATGGCGGTTATGAAATTGGTGGAAAGCGAACGTCTTGATTTAGATGAAGATATCAGCAGTTACTTAGGTTTCCGAGTGCGCAATCCTAAATATCCCCATGTCCCCATTACAACAAGAATGCTTTTAATGCATACATCGAGCGTCACCAACGGTCTAACAGATGAAACTGTTGAAATTGGTTATAACGGGGTGAACGGCCACCATTATTTTGTCAGCTTGGAAGATTTATTGTTTAATTCAACGAGCAAATATTATACCGAAAAGACATATTCGGACTTTTGCCCTGGAGAAAAATATATTTATTCCAATTTTGGTTTCGGGATCATCGCCTGTATAATTGAAAAAATAACCCATCAGTTATTTACGGTTTTTGTGGAACAAAATATTCTAAAACCGCTATGTCTTGACGCCAGTTTCAAAGCAAACAAAATTCAAAAACAAGATAAAATATCCGATACATTTTCGGGCTTTTCGACCAACCGAACCGCAACCTCTTTCATTGAAGCAACTTATCCCGATTTCCCTTTAGGAAACAATTTTAGGGGTCCTGCAGGCGGACTTTTCATCAGTATGCCTGATTTAAGCAAAATTATGACATCCTTGATTAATGGCGGGAAGTATCGTGATGTTCAGTTGTTGAAGAAAGAAGCGGTTGATTACTATTTAAGTGCGAATTTCTTACCTGGTCGCCACTATCCAGAAAAGAACGTATATTTACAAGGCCATACCGGAAATGCTTATGGCGTTTCATCACTGATGTATTTTTGCAAGAACAAACAAACCGGAGTATGTTTTATTGCCAATGGGGGGATTTACCAACCCATGCCATCGGGGAAAAACCATATCCAAGAAGGAATCATTGACTTGCTTTTACAGGAATTGTAATGTAATTAGAAAAAGCAAAAACCTTTGGAAAAATCCAAAGGTTTTTTTGGCAAATTATTGGAAAAAAGGGTTGTAATTTCTGAATTAATGTAATACTCAAAGCAAATTATAGATTAAAGTTCCGATTACAAACGAGGTTAGATTGGCAAAAAGAGAAATTTTCCAAGCCAAGGATTTTTGGGGAATTACCAATTGGTAAACCAATCCCTCGACGATAACAACCAAGATTTCCGAAGCAAGCAAAACAATTATGTAAACCACAACTGTTTGAGAGAAAAATAACGTTAGAAACGAATTGAGTGATAAATTGGTTATTAAGTTTAAAGGGATAGAAACCAAGGACAGCAAAACAAACTGTTTTTTAGTTAGTTTTGAATAAAAGAAAACAAAAGCGATGAATTCTAAAACGATTGTTAAAAGACTGGCCCAAACTTTATCCACGCAAGTCGCCTCGTTTAATGTAATACATAGATAGGATTGCCAAAAGGGATGATACCAATACTACAATTGCGTAAGAAACAGCGTGATAATTGTAAAGCATCCCGATTACGACCCCTGGAAACAAAATACCTGCCAAAATACCAAAATTGAAACCTTCTTTGCCTGGGAGCAACTTATTGAGTTCAAACAAGGTAATAGGCATACTGATGTTAATCATGACAAGTCCTAACATCATAAGTATTTTTGATTGAGCAAAGAAAAGCAATAGCATCGCGGTGAGTGTCATACTGACAAGTATGGTGTAAAAACTACCCCATTTATCGCGAATAAATCCCCCGATAAATTTACCCAAGGCTGCAGAAGCGGGAAGCAGTAGAAGCAGTTTTAAATTTATCTCAAACTCATAATGAATGATTTTGCCAAGGAACGACCTAATAAACACCGCAATCAACAAAAACATAACCGATAAAAGGATTTGTTGTTTGTTGATAAGAGGTTTAGTTGGTTTATCATTGGTTTTTAAATTTTCGGTTTTATCTTCAATCAACCATAGACTTGCCAGGGTTAAAAAGAAATAAAGCGCAATTGCCACATATGGAATAAAGCGATATTGGTATAAGTTACCACCTATCGCCAAACCAATGGCACCAAGCGATACGAAAATTCCCAAATGGCTGGATTTTTCGGTGGAAATGTTCGTGCAAACCTTCCCCCCTGCAACATGGAAAATCTGATTGCCGATACCGAGAAGGATAGCGGAAAGCCACCAAATATTGATAAATAATCCAATTGCCAGGAATACAAGCGATGCCAGAAGGATGCGTTTTTCCTGATGATAGCGGTCGACATAAAGACCGATAAACGGTTGAAAACAAAAAGCCAAAGTATTGTAAATAACAAAGATGAAGAAGCCGTAATCATAAAAATCGATTGCTAGGATTCCGATTACTTTATAGCCACAAATAAGATCGCAAAGCAAATGAAGAACTGATAATATTGCGATGGTGGTTTTATTTCTGGTAGATATTAAAGACATAGTCATTATGCTTCTGGATTATCTTCTGGTGCTTCTACCTTAACGACAACTATTAAGTGTGCCGCACCCCGGATTCCTCTAAGATAAGGCAATTTGTCTTCTGGGGTAATAGTATAAGGAAGGGTAATATCCTTATGAGGAAAGGAACCCATCATCAGGTATTTTACGATTGAAATCGTATGTTCTTCTTCGTGAGGGGTGACGTTTTCCATAACCGCCAATACATCCTCTTCGGTAATGGTATCATCGATCTTAAAAGTACCGAAACGTTTCTCATTAGGAGAAACTTGAGCATAATCATAATAACTGTTGCCATCATCATCAGTTGCTTCTGTCATAAAATGAATATAAACTTTATTTTGATCAGGGTTTCCTCTACAACTGAAGGGGAATACAGCAACATCCAAAAACACAAATAAAATCAATGCAAAACTAAATAGTCGATTCATAAAAAACCTCCAAGTTATTTGTTATTTATAGTATATCAAAAATAAAGGTTTTAGTAAACCAAAATTGTAAAATCTGGGAAAGAAATAGTTGTCACATGAATAAAGCAAATGACTAACTTTAATTGAAAACATGGGTTATAATGTTAGGAAAGAAAGGATTTGATAAATTACTAATGAAAAAATATCATGATAAAGAACAAGCTGTTTTTGTTAAAAGAGTTAATATAATTGTTTCGGAGCTTGAACGTTCTGTTTCCTTTTATACCAAAGTAATCGGATTAACTTTAATTGACCAAGAAAATGATGTTGCATACCTTGGCGTTGACGATAAAAATGTTTTGCTTTCGCTTAAAGAAATTAAAGGAGCCAAAAGAGCTTTCAACAATATCGGACTCTATCATTTTGCGCTTTTAGTGGAAAATCGCTCAGTATTTGCGCATCTTTTAAAACATTTAGTGGATTTGGGTTACCCTTTAACCGGACTATCCGACCACGGAATCAGCGAAGCGATTTACCTGCAAGATCCCGACAATAACGGCGTGGAAATAGCGGCGGACCGATTTGATTCCGAAGGAAATGTTTATCGCTTGGAGACCTTTGGCCCAAAAGAAATTGATGTTTATGATTTAATGAAACACCTTCCTAGGGAACCGTTTACAAAACTTCCCGCTACAACTATCCTTGGTCATTTGCATCTTCACGTAAATGATATGAAAAGAGCAAAACAGTTTTTTGTTAACGGTTTGGGTTTTGATGTGCGGTTTGATTATCGCGGAGTAGCAGTCTTTACCTCAAGCCAAAGTTATCATCATCATTTGGCCTTTAATATCTGGAATGGAACTGAGGCTAGAAGAAGGGGGTTAATGCAGGCGGGGCTCGAGAGTTATGTGTTAAGTGCTCCAAAAGATAAATTTAATGCCATAAAACAACGCTTAAACGAAATGGGTTACCCAACTGAAGTCTTGGAAAACTCTTTAGAAGTGTTTGATGTAAACGGGGACAAAGTGATAATTGAAGCTGCTTAATAAACGGAATTTTTCAAAACTATACTCTCTTAGTAGAATTAAGAGTGTTTTTTGTTTTAAAAAGACCTAAAAAAGAATTGTTTTATTCGCTTTGCCAAGACTTTACCTAATCTTTACACAACATTAACTTTACTGTATTGAGGTTTACGAAAAAATATGCTATACTTTAGAAAACGATTACATTAGTTTAGAAAAGGGATCTTTAGAGGGGAAATTTGTTTTATTTTGAAAGGAGTCAAAAAATGCAGAAAAAAATCTTTTCTTTGTTTACAATGGTTTTTTTGTTTTCCCTCTTTCTTGTAGGCTGTGGGGACAAGGCACGGGTAACCGGGATTGAAATCACTTCGCTTCCTACAAAACTAGATTATGTTGAAGGGGAAACGTTTGATCCTACAGGACTTGAAGTTAAGAAAATCATGAGCGACGGAACAAAAAACGTTATCACCGATTATACTCTTGATAAAACAGTCCTTACGGCAGACGATACCGTTGTCAATGTAATTTATCGAGATTTCACATCTCCAATCAACATTACTGTTGAACCGTTTGTAAGAAAACTTGTCGATGTCGAATTTAAAGTGCAGGAAGGTTTGAATTATACACGGACCATGAACTTAGCAGATTATGTTCAATATCGCGAAGTGTACAACGACGGTACATATGAAGATTGGGCAGATGTAACACCAGAAGATTTGGTTGAATATTCCATCGAAAACGGAGTTTTGACAGTAACCGCTTCCCTTATTATTAAAAACAAAGAATGGACCAAAGAATTTACGGTTCCGGTTGACGACGATTACATTACGGTTGATGAACTAATAACCAAAGAAGTAGATGAAACCACTTATTTGGTAAACGGGATTTTAGTTGCCATTACATCCACGATGAATCGCGTCGAATACATTCTTTGGGAAAAAGACACCAACACTTTCCTTGGCGTTACCGGTTTAAACGGCGGCGGTGTTATTTATGAATATACCTTGGAAACCAATGGTTTCGAAGTCGGAGACGAATTGCGAATTCCTGTCAAACTAGTTCGCGCCAACACCCAGGCAAATTATTCCGATTCGGATAAACTATATGCCCAATTCGTGGGTGGTGACATTCTTTCCACCGCAATCGTTTCGCGCAATAACCCATACGAAACGGAAAAGGAAAATGTGGTTGTAATCTCCAACCAACAAGAACTAATTGATTTCTTAAGTCCGGAAAACCGGGTCAATAATTTCTACCAAGTAGTCAAACTACATGGTAAAATGCGTTACATTTACTATTCTGGTTCAAAGCATTATCGTTTCTTCTTTGACGAAAATATCAAGACTTTGGAAGCGCAATTAATCGACAATTGTTCGCCATGCTTTGCCAACGGAATTCAATATTATACGACCGGAGTTACTATCGGCGAAATGCTTTGGAATGACGAAGAATTTGCGCCGACCAACTGGAGCAGCCCGGCAACCGCAACCAAAGATATCTATGCCTTATTTATCGGCGGAAATACTTACTACCATGAATTTGCATTTCTAAGCACTGCCGATGTAGAAGAAGTAACGCCGATTTTAATTGAAACAACCTTTGTTTCGCCAAGCAAAGTGGCTTACTTTGTCGGCGATGACTTAGATTTAAGCGGCGCCAAAATCGTTAATTATTATGATTACGGCACTCCAAACGAAGTGGCCGTCACTCTCGATATGCTTGATGCTTCCTCTTTGCCAAATATGGATCAAGCCGGTGAATACACCGTTAAAGGTTCCTATAACGGATTCGAATTTAGTTTTGTGGTTACGGTAACCGACAAAACGGTAATTTCCGTCGAATTGGTCAACGAACCAGACAAAACCAAATTCCATTATCGCGAAACCATCGAAGACGTTAAGATAGAACTTGCCAAATTGTCGCTTCGCATCACTTATAGCGATGATTCCGAAGAAACAGTTGCCATTACCGAAAACATGATTTCCTTTGACGAAGAATGGACCTTTGGCCAACATTCAGCCGTTATCCACTACTTGAGCGAACAAATCGAATTTGCCTTCGTGGTGGAAAACCAAGGGGTTTCGGTAACCGAAATTAAGACCAAACCGGCTGGTGAAACCGTCTATGATTTGCACGGCATTGTATTATCCTCCGTATTCATTTCCGGAACCGCTGCAAACCCAGCGAACGGCGAAATCCTTATTAAGGACATTAACACCGGCGAAGTAATCGGTTTGAAAGGTATTTATCTATCCTATACCAATAAACTGGGCGACCTAAATGTCGGCGATGAAATTCTTGTCAAAGTAAAAGTCATCATTACTACAACTACTGCAAACGTTTCCGAAAACGGCAAAAAAGCGGTTGAAAAATACGGCGACGACGAAATCATCGTTTTAAGTCAAAATAACGACACGATGTTGGATTTAGATACCGCAGTCTTAGTTGCTTCGCAAGAACAATTGGTTGAATTCTTGAAGGATGCAGAAACCCGAGCTCAAAACGCTTATCGGTTAATTAAACTCTGTGCCGGTGCAAAAATCGTTAATTATGCGTTAGACACATCATCTTCTTACATTACCTTTACCGGAACAAATATAACTACAACTCAAATTGACAGCATTTGTCCATTCCTTCATCAAATGAATGAAACAATGACCCTAAACGGCGATACTTACTTGAATTTATTATTTGGAGAAGGAGCAAGTCCGAATACCAACTTTGCCAACGGTAATGTTTTAAACCGCGACGTTTACTTAATGTATGTCGGCGGACAAGGAATTTATTACCATCAATTAGTCCTACTTGACACCGAATACGTTACAGATGAAGCAAGCCAAAACTTAAAAGAAATCATCTTTACGCAACCTTCGAAAGTAAGTTACCGCCTGGGAGAAGAATTGGATTTAACCGGCGGAAAAATTGATTACATTTACTTTTACGAACCTCATAACAAAACAATAACCTTAGATGAATCTATGATTACCAGCGATCCGATTGACATGAATGTCGGGGGCGAATATGTAATTCAATTCACTTATGAAGGCGAAACTTTCGAATATACGATTTTGGTTTCGGAAGGCGTACTCGATTATATCGAAATTGCCTCTTTGCCAACAAAAACCGTTTATTCGCATCGCGAAGGCATTGAGAACCTAGACCTAAGCGGCGGTAAATTGCGCTTAGTATTCACGGACGGAGCTTCAACGGTGGTCGATTTGGCAAGATCCATGCTTCCAGAAACCGAATCCGAGGACTGGAAGATTGGCGTCGTTGAATATACCCTAACTTACGAAGGAAAGACCACGGTATTGCCGGTTACTTATCAAAACCAAGCCATTTCGGTTTCCGAATTCTTAACGAAAGAAAGTGGAACCTATGATGTTACCGGTATTATCCTTGGTCCGGTCAGTTCCTTTGGTGCAGCGGAATTATTGTTGAAAGACGTAAATACCATGGATATCATCGGTATTTACAATACTGATATTGTCGGAAGCTTCAGCAATATTTTGCTTGATACATCGGTAGTCAATATCGGCGATAAGGTTATCGTAACTCTTTCTGTCGGAGTAGTGGTTGCTGATGGCGGCAGCAAGAACAAAGTATTTGCAAATGCAGTATCGAAGCAAAACTTTATGGACGGATTGATTATCGAATCCTCCGGAAATCCGCTTAACCTTGATTTGAGTCAAGCGACCGTTTCCGAAATTGCAACCCAAGAAGACTTGGTAAACTTCTTGAACAATGATAATCGGTACTATTCTTTTGTCAAATTAGTCAGACCGAAAGCAGTTTCTTATAACAACAACTATCGGATTTTCTTTGGCGATGAAGTAACGAACCTTAATACCCAAAAGGTCAACGGTTATAGCCCATATATAGCCAAGACCAACAGCGATTTCTATCTTGAAGGCGGTATGGCGCAATACTTCAACAATCCGACTTCGACAAGTTACTCCAATCCGGTAACCACTGATTATGAAATTTATGCTTTATTCGTAGGCGGTAATGTTTATTATCATGTCTTTGCGATTTTGGATGCATCATGGTTTGTACAAGGTGAATAAAAATGAAACGAAACGCCAAAATTTTACTAATAATCCTTTGTTTAAGTTTATCGTTTTTCCTGCTAGTAAGCTGTAAAGATAAAGAAGAACCAAGCGACAAAAATGATCCGAATCTTCCAGGTGACGAAGAACCCGAGGAACCGGAAGAACCCGAGGAATTAAAAAAATATTTAATTCTTGATGAATTCGGCAATTACGGGGGAACAACCAATAAATCCCGTTATGGGGTTGGTGCCCCCCTAAACGGTGAATACGATCAACAGGAATCCGTTTATTATCGGGTTAACGATTTCTATAATAAGAAGTCAACGGAAGATCGTACCATTATCCCACATTTTGCCCCTTATCAACAAACAATGGCGGATAGTGGCGGTCTTGCTTGTGGATTGATGATTCTCAATTATTTCGGCGAGGACATCAGAAATACGTACAATGAAGTGGAATTGGTTAAATTGTACGAACAATTAAATGAAACGGAAGTGTACGGAAACGGCACGGATGCGCAAGGATTGAAGAAACTCTTTAATCACATCGGCTATTCCGCTATTACCGGTTACAAAGAATCGGGCAGCACAACCGACGAAAAAATAGCGAATTTTATCACTTGGGCACTCCTTCAATTGGAAAAAGGACGCTTGATTATGGTTCGCTACCAAGATGACCGCGAATTTGGTTGGCATGTGATTATTGGTATTGATACCATGGGAACTGATTTTCCTCGCGACGATGTCTTGATTATGGCTGATCCGTATGACGGTTTTGACCATTTCCAAGACGGTTACGTAACATCGGCGGCAGGACGTTTCTATCGCTGGTGGTTAAACGTGGAATTATCCGGCCACACTTCCAACGCTTTTGATTGCGTGGTAGTTTATCCGAAAAAACCAATCACCATTACCAAAGTCCAAGAAGAACGCAAAATCACCCAAGTAATCCCGGAACGGCATTTGTTATTAAACCCAGACGGCAGCTTCGGCGGCACAAGGGATGCATCGAAATATGGAGTTATTAAAGAGAAAAACGGTGAAACCGACCAATTGACCTCCAACTATCATGCCTTTGTGGATTACTATAATACGGAAAGTACCGATAACCGCTTGATTCTTAAAGGCTATCAAGCATTCCAACAAACGATGGCGTCTTCTTGCGGAATCTGTTCGGTTTTATCGGTTTTGAATTACTATGATCTTGATGTTAATATCTATGATGAAGTATTCCTAACCGATAAATATTGCGAAGTAAATGAAGTAGCCACCATTTATAATGTCGGAGTAGGAGCCACAGGTTTAAGGAAACTCCTTGGGGCTTTAGGTTTCGTTGCTGAGGGAAGATCGTATGCGCGGAATAGTTTCGTTAATTCCAACTCTATGCTATTCTCAACCTATGATAAGTTTATCAATTGGGTAAAAACAAACCTTTCCAAAGGAACACCGATGCCAATATCCTGGCGGCCACACGGCGGACACTGGGAAGTAATAATCGGTCTTGATACTATGGGAACCGATTATATTTATGATGATGTTTTGGTGTTAGCCGATTCCCACGACACTTGGGATCACTACCAAGACGGTTATAATACTTTACCAGCCCCTTTATTCTACCGTCAATGGTATAATGGTAGTTTTACTTACAACCAACAATACTGCGTTTTTGACAACAAACGCGTATAAAGAATAATAACTATTTCTCCCTTCCAATTACAAAAGAGGTAAAAGTCCTCCCTTTCGACAGAACTTTTTTAAAAAGTTCTGTCTTTTTTTTGTTAATGTTTGAATTTTGTGCTAAAATATAGTTGAGAACCAAGGATATTCATTCGGAAAGGAAAGAGCGATGAGTAAGGGGAAATTAAATAAAAACGGTTATAAAGCGATAATAGTTCAATATGTGTGGCTATTAGTCAGTGGACTTGTGTTTTCGTTAACTGCGGGAACGATTAATGTTCCAAATGCTTGGTTATTTTACACTTGTTCCTTAATCGTCACCATCATTCATACCTTTTTCTATATTGCTTATCCCGAAAGGGCAAATGAACGGGGAATGTATAAAGAGGGAACAAAACCAATCGATAAAATCTATTTAGGAGCCTATTTTATTATTACGGTAATCATCTTTCCTTTAATCGCTGGTTTTGAAGTGGGTCGTTATAAAAACCTTTTAATTAATCGGTATGTATCTTATGGCGCGGTAGTCTTTTATTTCCTTGCGTGTTATATTAACATTTGGTCGATGAAAGTAAACCGTTTCTTTGAAGGTACCATTAGAATCCAAGAAGATCGGGAACAACATGTCGTCATGGAAGGCCCATACAAATACATTCGCCATCCGGGTTATCTTGCAATGATTATAGGAAGTCTTATGACACCGTTAATTTTCGGCTCCCTTTTCGGCCTGTTTTGGGCATTGATAGCGGTGATAATTTTAATTCTACGCACCGCTTATGAAGATAAAGTTTTGCACGAAGAATTAACAGGGTATAAAAAATATTCCCAAAGTGTCAAATTCCGCTTATTTTACGGCATTTGGTAATAGAATGCTCTAGCAATCTGCTAGAGTTTTTTCATGGCCTTTGTACCTAATAAACAATGAAGAAGGCAAGAAAACTTAATTGATTAGTAAAAAACCATAGAAAATACAAATTTCGGCAAAAAATAAGTGTATACTCTTTGCAAGAAAAAGATATTGTGTTATAATGACACATTGAAAAACCTAATAATTTGTCAGTTATTATTTTTTCGCAAAATGCATACATTATGGAAAAACAATTATAATAGTTGCAAGATTATTCTTGTAATGATATAATCAAGTTTGCAAAAAAGAGGTATCGTATGAAATTATTAATAGTAGAATCACCAGCAAAATCCAAAACCATAAAACAATACCTAGGCGATAATTTTGTTGTTGAATCAAGCCTTGGTCATATCCGTGATTTATCAATCAAAGGAAAAGGCGGTTTTGGAGTAGATATAGAAAATAACTTCCAACCCCAATATGTTTTAATCAAAGAAAAAGCAGAAGTTGTTGAACGTTTGAAAAAAGCGGCAGAGGTTGCCGATCACATCTACCTGGCAACTGACCCGGACCGCGAAGGAGAAGCAATCAGTTGGCATTTAAAAGAAGTTCTTGGGGGCTCTGAGGAAAAATTTTCTCGGGTTGTGTTTAATGAAATCACCAAAAAGGCGATATTAAAGGGAATTGAAAACGACCGAAATATTAACATGGACTTGGTACATTCCCAAGAATCAAGAAGAATTCTTGACCGGATCATCGGTTTTCGTTTATCAAGCTTGTTGCAACAAAAGATCGCCTCCAAATCGGCTGGTCGGGTTCAATCTGTTGCCCTAAAACTTATCAATGACCGCGAAAAAGAAATTGAAGCTTTTGTTCCGGAAGAATACTGGGAAATATATGCCACCTTCTTGAAAAATAACCAAGAATTAAAGGCAAAGTTTTACGGTAATGCCGGCGGGAAAATCACGATTAGGAATGCGGAAGAAAACCAAGCAATACTTGAAGCTTTGGAAGGCGCAGACTATAAAGTTGCCGGAATAACCAAGAAGCAACGCAACCGTTCTGCAAAACCACCCTTTATCACTTCAACCCTCCAACAGGATGCGGGGGTAAAGTTTAACTTTAATGCCAGGCGGGTAATGATAATTGCCCAGAAATTGTACGAAGGTGTTGACATCGGCAACGATCGGGTAGGTCTAATTACTTATATGCGTACCGATTCGATTCGAATGTCTGATGAGTTCATCGCCAGTGCCAAGGATTACATAAAAAACAAGTATGGCGAAAAATACTATCGTGGACCGAGCGGAAAAGGAAACAAAGGAATTAACGTTCAAGACGCCCATGAAGCGATTAGACCGACCAATATTTTTAATACTCCCGAATCGTTCAAGAAATATTTATCAAGCGATGAACTGAAACTTTATTCCTTGATATATAATCGTGCTGTGGCCTCTCTTATGAGCGATGCGATTGTGGAAGATACGAAAATCGAAATCGATGCCAACGATTATCGCTTCCAATTGGATGGGCAAAAAATTATTTATGATGGTTTCTTACGTATTTACGAAGAAGCGAGTCTTGACGATAGCGATGAAGCGATTATCTTGCCGGAATTTAAAGAAGGCGAGGTTTTGGATTTCCAAGGCATTAATTCCGAACAGAAATTCACAAATCCGCCACACCGTTATACTGAAGCGCGTCTCATCCGTAAAATGGAAGAATTAGGAATCGGCCGTCCTTCCACATATGCCATAATCATGGATACTTTACGGATAAGAGGTTATGTGACGATGGAGAAACGTACCTTTGTCCCTACTTCGCAAGGACGATTAACTACGGAGCAGTTGGAATTATTCTTTAGCGATATAATTAATGTCCAGTATACCGCAAAAATGGAAGAAATCCTGGATGACATCAGCGAAGGAAAACGAATTTGGTATGAAGAATTGCGCAGATTCTATGATCAATTTGTGCCGCTAATCGAAAATGCCCGTGATAATATGGTCAAGATTTATCCAAAAAAAACCGATGAATCCTGTCCAGAATGTGGGATGCCGCTATTAATCCGCCGCGGTCCATATGGAGAGTTTACCGCTTGTTCCGGTTATCCGTATTGCAAATACATCAAGAAAGCTCCTAAAAAAGAAGTGGTTTCCACCGGTTTTGAATGCTTGGTTTGCCATGAAGGTGAAATCGTGGAACGGATTGCCAATCGGGGCAGATCCAAAGGAAAACTTTTCTATGCCTGCAATAGATATCCGAAATGCAAAACAACTTATTCGGGACTTCCAACCGGAGAGGTGTGTCAAGAGTGCGGACAATGGATGATTTCGGTAGAAGAAGAGGTTCGTTGCGGGAATGAAAAATGTCCGACCAATAAACCCGCCGGAAAAGAAAAGAAGTCTAAAAGTAGCACTGTAAATAAACCCCAAAGCGTCGAATTAGCGGAATAAAGAAGCAAAAAACAAATGAGGATATTTAAAACATTTCTCTTGACAATTAGGGTATGTTCTGCTATAATTCTATACGTAACGAGAGTTACACATATCCCCTACATAAGTTTGTGAATAGAAAATATTCACATCCCTTCCTGCCCTGTGGTAATCCCCCACAGGGCATCCCTATTTTTCCTTCCTATTTAATTTTAATATGAAAAAAGGCCAGGTTTATAGGTTTTACCTATTACTTGGCCTTTTCGCTTTTTTTTGTTCAATTATTGATTATTTCTTTTTTTACATAGGAAGAAGTCATCGTTTGAAGAAGTCCCGGGTAATTTAAGTTAAATTGCAAAATATCTCCGACTTGATAGGAGGTTTTGGAAACATCGATGATTAAATGGTCGCTGCTTCCTCCCAAAATAGTGATTAAAGAGTCAAGCGGAATTAAATTGTCCAACTGAACATCTTGCTTGCCCAAAGCAACAATTGCCCGTTTCATTAAACCCAAATCCGTGAATTCTGGTTTTTCTCCAAAAGAGTTCAAACCAATCTCGCCGATTGGGTAACTCGGTTTGGTTTGTACTTCGATGATTTCCGCGTGCAGAGTAAAGGCGTTTTGATGCATATTTGGTATCGGTGTACCATAAGCGGTTTCCCGACCCAAAAAGACCGATTCGCCCAACCGCAAATTGTTAATTCCTTTAGGTATTTTCTTTTCCAGCAATAAAGGAAGGGCGGAAGAGTTGCCTCCGGATATCAGCGGTAGGGAAATCCCAAAGGCTTTTTCTATTTTTTCTTTGATTTCCAAGAGAGTGTAATAATGTTCAATGGTGGGAATTATTCCCCCATAACAAGTAAGGTTGGTACCGATTCCCACTATTTCGATATACTGTAAATCGGTTATGGCTTTAAGCATTGATAAATAATCAGCTTGGTAGAAAATACCCTCTCTTAAATCCCCTAAATCAAACATCAGAATTATCTGGTGTTTTTTATTTTGTTTTTTTGCTTCTTGGTTAAGTAATTTAATGGTGGATATTTCTGAGTTTATGGAAATGTCGGAATATTTTACGGTATCGGCTATACCACTTTGGGAAGGTAATCGCAATAAAACTTTAGGGTAAGGAAAATCTTTGTAAAGTTTCAAATTGGCAATTCTTGAATCTGCAAGATGAGAAAAACCCCAAGGTAGGAGCGCTTTAACTATTTCCCCATTTCCAGCTAATACTTTTGTGACCAAAAATCTTGAAGAAACACTATTTTCTTCGCAAAGTTTGCAAAGATAATCCATATTCTCTTTGATTTTTTTGATGTCAATCGTTAACTTAGGATACATGAAGGTCACCTACTTTCAAACTGTTTAACAATAGTTTTAAAGCAGCCCGCGGGTACTTATCCGAAACGACCCCGATTGATGCCATGATGTAATCATGATCAATGAGGATGGTTAGCTCTTTTTGGGGAAGTAAAAGATTCTTTCTTGGTCGAGCAAAAACATCCTGAATGATTTTAGGGGCATTTGGAAGCCTGGTTAAAGCTCCGCCTGTAGCAATAACATATTTTACCATCGTTAGATCTTTGCCTTCGATTACTTTGATTCGGCCTGTAGGACCGTATAGGTACCTAAGGGCTCCCACATGACGTTCAATACTGGTTCTCAGCGCTTCCTTGGTCAATAATTTCACAAACGGTATTTGGTCCGATTCAGGAATCGGTTGATAATGTTCGATAATAGTGGATAAAGTTTCTTGATCTAGGTTTAATTCTTTTTGAATTGCTTCCAATCCTAGGGAATTAATTAAATTATCTTTGTTGACAAAGACGCCCAAATCACCTTCAACGGTTCGTTTGGCAAAAGGAACAGGTTCGGTTTGAAATTGGGTAAGTTCTTTGTTTCCCTCCGTAACAGAAAAGACATCGGTGGTGGCTCCTCCTACGTCGAAGGCCACTAAATCTCCCAGGTTTTCCTGTAATAAAAGCGCAGCTTTCATCACCGCCCCGGGTGTAGGTATAATTGAACCATTTACCTTTTGCCTAATCTTGCTCATTCCTTTGGCTTCGGTAATATGTTTTTCGAAAACTTCTTGAATAATTTTGCGAACCGGCAAAACATTTAAAGAATCGATTTTCGGATAAACATTTTCGGTTATATAAAGATACTCAAGTTGACCCGTTTTTTCGAATATTTCTTTTACTTGGGGTTGATTAACCACATTCCCCGCATAAATCACCGGCAAATTCAATTTTGCTTGGGCTATCATTTGGGCATTGTATAAAGCGGTATGAGTATCGCCATAATCAACCCCGCCAGAAAGGAGAACCATTTTTATTTTGCTTTGTTTAATTCTTTCAATATCTTTTTTTGTTAACAGCCCCGCTGTCATATAAACTATATTGGCACCGGCGCCAAGGGCAGCCTCTTGAGCGGAGCGAACGGTCATATTATAAACGAGACCATGAACGCTCATCCTTAAGCCTCCCGCTGCGCTTGAGCAAGCATATGTTTCTTTGGCTTCCAAGGATTCGACATTTAAAACCAGTTTTAAATTATCGAGGGCGTTATTGAGCCCAATTGTAACATCGCTAATTGTGGTTGGAGCAAATCCTTGACCAAGAAAACAGGGAAAATCGGTTTTGATTTTGTCGAAAGCATTGACAACGGTTGTGGTGCTGCCGATTTCAGCAACCAATAAATCGATTATCATAGGGCTTTTTTGGCTTTGTCGCTTTGAACTAAGAAAGTTGCCACATGCACACCTTTGGTTCCGCGGCCAAAACCTTGATCCATACCATTTTTTATTGCTTCTTCATTTTTGACTTGCGTTCCCCCCGCAATAATAATCAACTTGTCCCGAACGCCTTTTTCGATGGCGTAATCATGGAGTTTTTTCATGTTTTTATAATGGATATCATCATGGGAGATAATCGTGGAAATCAAAATCGCCTTGGCATTATGTTCCACCGCCGCATCCACCATTTTTGGCACAGGGACCGAAGTTCCTAAGTATTCGCAACTTATGCCATATTTTTCAATTCCTCCGTGTTTGATGTCGATAATTTCGCGTAAGCCCACGGAATGTTCGTCTTCGCCAATTGTGCCTGCTACCACTTTAAACGGATGTTCTTTAAAGTAAGCGGTGATTTCTTCATCGCTTAAAACAGCCATTTTCTTAGGCAGGGTAATTTCTTTCATATTGATGGCAAAATCGACTTTGCCTTTGATTTGCAGTCTTGTTGCTTCCGAAACATGCAAGACCTCGGAGTGGATAACTTCGATATCGGCCAAATTCATTTTTTGGGCAATAACTTTTCCGATTTCCTCAGCCATAAAGCGTTCGGTAGGCAAGGTTAAATCAATGACCACCGTTCCGTCGCCTAACCATTCAACTTCCGGCTTGATTAAACTGGTGGAACGGAACTGTTCTGTTTTGTCCAACCGGGTATTGACATTGTCTTCTTCATCAAGTTCATCAATGTATTGGATTTTAGTGCGGTCTTCAAAGGTGCAACCGCCAATTAACGATGTAACCTCATCTTGTGTCACTCCATATTGCATCGTATTGTTATAACCAAAATGAGCCATAACCGGTGCAAAGTAATCAGGGTCTCTTTGATAAACGGTCCCTGAGCCAATACCACCGTTGATTGCTCGTTTCAGCCCATCGTACATCCGTTCCGGAAAATATCCCGAATCGATGAAGTAACCTTTTTCCACGGCACTGAAATACCCTCCGACAGTTTTTATTTCTTCTAAGAAAAGAACGGCGCGTTCTTTAATTTCTCGAACCTTTTCTTTCATGTACCCGGTTTTTTTGATTTCTATTAGTTCTTTAAGGCCATCCATGCCGATTAGAGCTTGTTTTGCGGTATCGAGAGCTTCGATATTGTACATATGCCATGGAACGTTACGACCTTCATCTGGGGTAATCGTCGATTGAATATCGGCGCTGGTAAGTTTGGAAATCAATAAATTTAAGACATGAGTAACGGTTGCTTCTCTGGTGGAAGATTCCATGTATTTGGTATTCATTTGCGCCCGAATCTTAAAGTCGGAGAAGAACTCTCGTAATGCAACCGCAAACGGTAAATTAATCCGAAGATCCGGAGCAGGAGAAGCAATTGGTGGAACCGTCGATAACGCGATATGATCCTTATCAATACCGGCTTTAAGCGAAAACACACAGTTTATCGCATGTTGAACCAAAAGTTCGGGCATAACCTTCCAGGCAATTTTTGCGGTGGCGTTGGCATTATGGGCGCCGTCAATTTGCAACATTCCCCCAAAAGCCATTACTTTTTTGGCCTCCGCGGCATCCACAAATGATCTTATCATATTGATATTGCGATACAAGACATTGTATTGCGGGTCTTGATGTGCCCCGTTGACGCCTTCTTCGACAAACATTACCGCTATTTCCGGACCCGCCACCCCAGATACATACGAATGGTAATTGATTGGCCGACCGACCTCGTCTTCAATTAAATCCAGAGCTTTGCGTTGCGCCCGGACTTGTTTTCGGGTTATCGGAACACCTCCAACTCCTTGTGGGGTTCCTTCGATTAAGCCATCAAAATGCGATTGACCGGCGGTTCTGATAACCATGATATGATCCGCGCCATGCCAAGCGGCCATGCGCATCCTTCGGATGTCGTCCTCAAACCGACCTGAAGCAATTTCGGTAGTGATTACTTGCAAGGGTTGAGGGTCGATGCCATTAAAATATTTGGAAGCAGGCAGCGGAACAAAGTTTTTAAGCGATTCGGAAGTTTCCAAATAAGTATATTGATTTAATGTTTGTTCAGAAACTTTTTTGCGCCAAGTCCAACCCCTTCGTCTTGGGGAGTAGTTTTCTAAGTTATCTAAGATATTTCGAATATTGAGTTTTTCATGGGGCTTAAGCATGGCGACCTCCAAAACTTTGTTTGATTAAGTCCCAGCCTTGGTTTTCCATTAAAGCAAGTCCCGCTTCTCTTAGGGGTAACCTTGCCAGTTTACTGTAGCGATACACTACGTGTCCAGCACCTTTGCCTAAAAGATCGTGTTCAATTGTTTTTTGGACGATTTGTTTAGCTTCGATGCTGGAAAAGCCCATTCGCAACAGAACCGATCTTTCAATGGCGGGACTCGTATGGTGATAAGCCAAATCCACCAAAGGGGAAACAATTTCTTCCGCCAACCGCCAAAAGTAAGCTTTCAATTCCTCATCGCTCAGATTTTCTAAATGTTTTCTTTTGGTCAAATAATCATCAGGTCGGTATTTTTGGTTATCCATTCTCTTCCTCCCATTCGACTTTTAATTCTCGTAAAATAGCTTTGACCTCTTTCAAAGAAGTATTGGTTTCATCTTTCAAAAAATTTAAATCGATATTGGTGATTTTTGAATAATCTTTAACATAATTGCGGATTAACGAAGTGCGTATTTTCCGCAAATCCAAATCTTTGGTTTGAATTAGGGATAAATTTTCCGGAAGGATTATATTGGTTCCCGGAATTTCCGCTTTTGGGTCCCCAAAGAAGATGTCAATGCCGTTTTCTTTCGCAAAGGAAAGTTGGGCTTGATGGTGTTTTCCCGCGCCGGTATATTCGCTTTCTTGTACCACGATGATTTTATCTTCCGGAAGTTCCTGGGCAATACTGAAGGCAGCGGTTAAAGCGGTGTTGCCCGCCGGTCCTCTTTCCAATCCTTCCAAAGCACAAAGCGTTTCCGTCATAAAGAACACTTCTCCTTGATTGACGGTTACATAACGGTCAAGATAACGTAGGGGTCTGGCTGCGGATCTGGGAACATCGCTTCGATCCGGAAAAGTAGTAAACGGAATGCCAAAACCGGTATGACCGGTGGTAAAGGATTTTTTGTTAAAGTCATGGTCGCTTGCCATGTGCAACCCGGAAAGGTTAACGCTGGCAGCCACTATTTGGACCTTTTGGTCGGTGGTTTTGCTTATGCCGCGAGCGGTTCCGGTTAAGTTCCCACCCCCGGCATTTGTTACCACCACAACATCAGGAACTTTTTGCGTAAGTTTTAAACAATCGTTAACGATTTCGACCCCAAGAGTTTCAATACCGTTAATGCCAAAAGGAGAATATAGCGAGGCATTATAATAACCGGTTTCTTCAATTAATCGTAAGAACACATAAAACAATTCCGGTCCCACGGTTAGTTGAATTACTTCCGCCCCATAGGCTTCGCAAGCCCGAGCTTTTTCAATGATTTCCGGTTGTCCGATTCCTTGGGAATCAAAACATTCCTGGACCACAATGCACTTTAAACCGTATTTAGCGGCTTGTGATGCGACTGCTGCGCCGTAGTTTCCGGAAGTAGCGGTGATGACCCCTTTAAAACCCAGGGTTTTGGCCAAAAAGCAGGCAAGGGAAGCCCTTCTTGCTTTAAAGGAACCGGAGTCGTTGCAGGCTTCGTCCTTTAAAAAGATGCGTGCGCCAAATCCCGGTTTGGCGATTTTCCGAACCAAAGCAGTGATATTAGGCAGTTCTTTCAGGGGGGTTTGACCAACACCGTGTTCAGCTTGTATTTGCGAAACAAGGTCCAGCGGCATACTGTATTCTTTCATAAAACCTTCGTAATCGAATGACAATAAACCTTTTTCGTATTTGGAATAATCAATCCCGGTGCTTTGACGCATGATATCCGCTTTGCGTTTAAGGATGTTTTCGTATGAATTTCGGTCAGTCATTTTGCTCACCCCACAGGAGAGTTTTTACCATGTCGCGAACAATGCGCAGTTCCGGAACGTCATTACCGAAACTATGAGAGTAATGAGGATTGGCTTGAACCAAGGTACCTGTTTCAATCCGACCCGTGACGGTTTTGATTTCTGCAGGTTTTCCAATTTTGCTATCCTTCAAAAGCGTCCCTTTAATCCATATTTCGAGGGGTACCAGCTTGGTATCAGCGGGCAAATGGGGCGCTCTTTCGTTGGGAGTAAGAATTATTTTATGGATTTGCACCCAAGTCCCTGCTTTAATCATTTTCTTTCTCCTCAATCATTTTTCGGACATCACCCATTATGGCCCGTGGAACCGGTAAATCCAACATAGTTTTTAAACCCGGTTTGGCATTGATGATATGAGGAATCATGTTGACGCAAATAGCAATCGTTCCGGTTCCTCCTTCGACTTCCGGGGTAATAGCCATATTGATTTCCGGTTTGCCCTTAAGGATGATATAATCGCCGGTTTGAACATTGGCGAGGTGCGGTTCAATCTGTTGGGGGTGATGCATTGTGATTTTTTCTTTTCCCTCGACAACAGCTTGCGCCATCATATTTACTCCCGCCACATGCCCTTTAGGGGCAAAGCCATACAGGGATTTTCGGTCAACCTCGGTTACAATCGGCAACATATCCTGTTCGAAGCGTTCTACTTCCCAACCAAGGGCTTGGGCAATCATTCCAATGGATTCTTTGAATCCCACGTGCCCCGCAAGACCCCCTTTTTCCTTCAATTCTTGAAATTCGGCAATTGATAAACCAACCCCTTGTTCGGTCATAACCGTTTCGCCATAAGGGGATAAACTGTTTATGCGTTTGACTTCGATGTTGTCGACAGTTTCCATGGCGCCGGTTAGAAGAACAACCAACAAATCCATCATTAAACCGGGGTTGATTCCCGCTCCCAGAACGCTTACGCCATTAGCCTTGGCGGTTTTGTCCAGTTCCCTTGCCAAATCCGGATGATTGGCATGAGGGAAAGCCATTTCCTCGGCGGTAGTGATAACATTGACTTTATGTTCCAAAAGCCATTTAATTTTCGGATAAGCTTTTTCGGTAAACGAATCGGTACAAAGCAAGGCCACATCGGGGCGAACAGCGGGAATAATTTCTGCAATATTCTTCTTTATCACCAAATTTGGGGTTATATTATTCTCGGTTCCCAATAACTCGCTCACCTTTTTCCCCACTAATCGGTCATAGCGATCGCATACACCGACGATTTCCAATCCTTGCTTTTTGGTTAGCATTTTGGCCATTCCGGAACCCATTGCCCCAAAACCCCAAATGACGACTTTTACCGTTTGTTTGCGCATATTACCTCCTTATTCCTTATAATATATTAACGTTCCCGTTTTTTCTTCAATGGCATCTTTTGCTTCCTGAAGCGAAGCAATGATGGCTTTTCGGTTTGGACTATGATCAACAAAAGCTAAAGCAGCTTCGATTTTCGGTTTCATGCTGCCGCTTTGAAAATGTCCTTCCTGTAAAAAGTTTTTGGCATCCTTTGTGGAAAGGTGCGTTAAATTTACTTGGTCTTTGGTACCATATTTCAAGGCAACATAAGGAACGCTTGTTAAAATAATCAAGCGGTCAGCCTCAATTAAAGTTGCCAACAAACTGCTGGCATGATCTTTATCGATAACCGCGGGAACCCCGTATAACTCGTTATCCTTTTGGACAACCGGAATTCCTCCCCCACCTACGGTGATGACGGTATAGCCGCTGGCTACCAGCATTTTGATTCCTTCAATTTCGATAATTGCTTGGGGTTTCGGGCTTGGCACAACTCGGCGGTATCCTCGCCCTGCATCCTCTTTCATAACGTAATTTTGGGTTTTGCTTAATGTTTGCGCTTCTTTTTCTGAATAAAAAGCGCCAATCGGTTTGGTTGGATTTTGGAAAGCAGGATCCTCGACGGCGACTTCCACCTGCGTAACGATGGATGCGACATCTGGTTTCATGTTACGGTTAAGAAGTTCGGTGCGAAGGGCGTTTTGCAAGTGATAACCGATATACCCTTGGCTCATGGCTCCGCATTCCGGAAAAGGCATTTCCGGTAGGTGCGAATCGGTTTTTGAAGCAGTTTGGAAGGCAGAGAAGATCATCCCGACTTGGGGCCCGTTGCCATGGGTAATAATAACCTCATGACCGCTAGCGATTAAATCGGCCAAGGGTTTCACGGTCTGCTTGACCAATTGTTTTTGTTCTTCCGGAGTGTTTCCTAAGGCGTTTCCTCCCAAAGCAACCACTATTCGCATAATAAGTCTCCCAATGTGGCCACCATAACCGCTTTAATGGTATGAAGACGGTTTTCGGCTTCATCAAATACGACCGATTGAGGGGATTCAAATACATCCTCGGTAACTTCGATGCCATTTAACCCAAACTTGTCAAATATTTCTTTTCCGACTGTAGTCTCGAGATTATGGAAGGCTGGTAAACAATGCATAAAAATAGCATTCGGTTTGGCGTAACTCATCAATTTGGCATTGACTTGATAAGGTTTCAACAAATCAATCCGTTTTTGCCATGCTTCCAGAGGTTCACCCATTGAGACCCAAACGTCAGTATAAACCACGTCGACATCTTTCAATCCTTCTTGAACAGCGCTTGTCAAGGTAATTTTTGCCCCGGTTTGTTGGGCGATTTTTTGACACTTTTCCACTAACCGTTGTTCTGGGAAAAGTTCTTTGGGAGCAACCGCTCTAAAGTCGAGTCCCATCTTGGCACAACCCACCATTAGGGAGTTGCCCATATTGTTGCGTGCATCGCCGACATAAGCAAACTTGAGGCCTTTTAAATAACCTTTATGTTCGCGTATTGTTAAAAAGTCTGCCAATATTTGGGTCGGATGAAAACGGTCGGTTAAACCGTTCCAAACCGGTACTCCGGAATAGTGAGCGAGGATTTCGACGGTTTCTTGAGCATAACCGCGATATTCGATTCCTTCATACATCCTGCCGAGAACCCGGGCAGTATCTTTGATGCTTTCTTTTTTGCCCATTTGGGAACCGCTTGGACCTAAGTATGTTACATTCATCCCTTGGTCGTAACCGGCAACCTCAAAGGCGCAGCGAGTTCTGGTGGAGTCTTTTTCAAATAATAAAACGATATTTTTGCCTTTGCAGTACTGAATTTCTTTGCCTTGTTTTTTGGCTTGTTTTAGTTTTTCGGCTAAATCGAGTAAGTAAGTGATTTCTTCAGATGTGAAGTCGAGCAAAGTTAAAAAGCTGCGACCGTAAAACGCTTTGTTCATTTTGTCTTTTCTCCTTTTCTTTCTTTTACTTTGTTAAATTTTCGCGGTAAAAAGGCATGCTCATGCAACGGGGACCGCCGCGACCCCGAGAAAGTTCGCTGGAAGGTATCTCATAGACTTTGATGCCGTAACGATCCAAGATATCGTTGGTAATGTGATTGCGTTCATAGGCAATTACTTCCCCCGGTTTAATGGCAACCGTATTGGCACCGTCGCTCCATTGTTCGCGGGCAGAAGCAATCACATCAGTTCCTCCGCACGGAATTAAGGTAATCGGCAAATCCAAATAAAGACTCAATATTTGGTCGATAGGTTTATCGATAGGTTTAATCGTCAGTTTTTGAGGACGTATTAGATCTTTGGTTACCTCATAAACTTTGATGGCTGGTTGGAGCTCTTCGTGAATCGTAAACTTATCGTAATCAACTTGGGTGAAAATCGTATCGAGATGCATAAACGATCTGCTCTTCGGAATATCGAAAGCCAAAACGGTCGAAAATGAGGTTTCATGATAGAAGAAGAGGTTTTTGGCCAGTTTTTCGATTCCTGCCGGATGTGTCCGTTCGCTGACTCCGATGGCAAGCAAATGTTGGTTCAAAACCAAGATGTCTCCGCCTTCAATAGTGGAAGGGAAGGAGCGTTCATAGTAAAACGGAATATTTTGCTTTCCGTAAAAGGGGTGAAATTTAAAAATATAGTCGCCATAAATGGATTCGCGGCTTCTGGTCGTTGTGTACATTTTGCTGATGACGACGCCGTTACCGATTATACTGAACGGATCGCGGGTAAAATAGAGATTAGGCATTGGATCGGTAACAAACGGATAGTCGCGAATGTAATCGGATAGAGTGCGTTTTTGAAAATTAGGAACTTCGTCTTTTTTGATTCCTGCCATGGTTTTTTCCACCATAGCCTTGGTGCTGGAAAAAGACATCAAATATTCAAACAAAACTCCCGATAAGGTTTCGCTGGTGACATGTGCTTCCTGAATAAATTGTTTGATAAACTGAAATTTGATTTCCGGAGCTGAATCCAAGGTTTCAGCCACCAAATCCGCCAAATACACCACTTCAACTCCATGGGCGCGATAAGTTGCAGCAAAAATATCGTGCTCCTCGATGGCAAGGGGCAACCAAGGAATGTCGTCAAACAACAGGTTGCTGAGCCATTTAGGAGTTAAATTGGCAATTTCCTTACCCGGGCGGTGAACCATGACTTTCTTTAAAGGTCCGATTTCGGATTTTACTTGTAAGGGATGCATTTTTTTATTCCTCCTTGCTATATTTTATTATTCGTGCATTTGTCGTGTTTATTAATTGATTGTTAAGATAATATAAACGAGGGATTCGGTCGCTTAACATACAGGTGGCATGATAATTGTGCGTTTGATTATCCTCCGCAAACTCATCGACCATAATGTGGGGACCGATGAATTCCACTTTGGTGCCAACGGAATATGCTTTCGATAACTTGACAAAACAATAATCCATGCACACCCGACCGACGATTTTATGGTAATCGTCTTCAATAAAAACTTTTCCCCGGGTTATTGTCGGCAAGATGCCATCCGCGTAACCGATTGCCACTGTGCCAATCCATTCCTCTGATTTGGTTTCATATTCACAGTTATAACCGATTTTGCTTCCGGGCGGTAATAACTTTACATCAACCAAGGTCGAATATAAAGATAATGAAGGTTTTAATTCAAAAGGCAAATTTAAATCTTTCCTAGGAATTACGCCGTTAATCATTAAACCGAGCCGGATTAAGTTGATTTCTTTAGGGAGTTGCTTTAAGGAAGCAGCGGAATTGGTGATATGAACATAAGGAATGGGGTGTTGGGTTAAACTGTTTGCTTTTTTTAGGAAGGTTAGAAATGATGTCATTTGGAAGTGATAATAGGTTTCATCGTCTGAAGGGGCAGAAGCCAAATGAGAATAAATTCCTTCCAAAGAAAACCGAGCGTTTTCGTTTAACAAGCCTATTACTTCTTTCAAATCGGATAACCTAATTCCTAATCGATGCAGACCGGTTTCTACTTTTAAATGGGCAAGGACTGTTGGCCCGACATATTTTTGAACGGCTTCTTTTAACCAAGAAACGGAAGTGATGCTTATGATTAGGTTGTTTCGGCTTGCCAGTTCCAAATCGGTTAAGCGCACCAAACCAAAAACTAGGATATCGCTTTTTATGCGGTTAAGCCTTAATTCTAAGGCCTCGTCGATGGTTGCGACGCCAAAAAAGTCAACGCCTATTGATTCCAAGGCTTTGGCAACCATAACTGCACCGTGTCCGTAACTGTTGGCTTTGACAACCGCTAAAATCCTTTTTCCTTGATAATAGTGCTTTGTTAAATTGGCTACATTTTCAATTACGTGATCAAGCTTAATTTCAATCCATGTATCACGATAAAAGGATGTCATCTTTTCACCTCTTAACCATATTATACCATACAAGCGTTTTCAAAAAGGTCGAAATAAAAAGAAAGATAACTATCCGCCTATCTTTTGGATAAAGAAAATAAAGCCGATAATTTAATTAATGAAAAACCGTGCTTTTTTTGTCGTACATGGTATAATATAATAAACTGAACAGAGGTGACATTATGGGATTTTTGGGTTTATTTAAACGCAAAGACAAAGATAATCAACGCAAATACCAATTAGGAATGAAAAAAACGCGCAGTGGTTTGATGGGAAAACTTCAAAACCTTTTCTCCCACTACAATGAAATAACAGAAGATTTTTTTGACGATTTGACGGATATTTTTATTATGGCTGATATCGGGGTTGAAACTACACTCGATTTCATCGAAGAATTGAAGGCTGACGAACGTGTCAAAGAAGTAAAAGATGTCAGCGAACTTCAACCGATTATAGTCGATAAAATGTTTGAACTCTATCTCCAACAAGAAATTGTTCGGGTCGACTTAAATGTCCAAAAAGACGGTTTGACCGTTTTTCTCTTTGTCGGAGTTAACGGCAGCGGAAAAACTACTTCAATCGCCAAAGTGGCGCATAGGTTAAAAAAAGAAAAAAAGAAGGTGCTGTTGGCAGCAGGAGATACGTTTAGGGCGGGTGCAGTCGATCAATTAGCGATTTGGGCAGACCGGGTTGGCGTTGACATTGTAACCAAACCGGCAGGAAGCGATCCGTCAAGCGTTATTTTTGATGCTCTGCAAAAAGCAACAAAAGAAAAATACGATGTGTTGTTATGCGACACAGCAGGACGTTTACAAAACAAAACCAATTTAATGAAGGAATTGGAAAAAATGCATCGGGTTATTGAACGGGAAGTTCCGGGCGCTCCGCACGAAACGCTCCTGGTTATTGATGCGACTACCGGACAAAACGGTCTCTCGCAAGCAGAAGCCTTTATGGAAGTTGCCAAGATCACCGGTATTATTTTAACCAAATTGGACGGAACTAGTAAAGGCGGAATAGTATTAGCGATTAGGGACAAATACCATATTCCTATCAAAATGGTTGGTCTGGGCGAAAAACTCGACGATTTGGAACCTTTTGACTTAGAAGAGTATATTGCAGGGCTGTTTGTGGAAATGGAGGAACAAGATGCTTGATTTAGTGCAAAAAAAGCATTATTACAATTGTCTTTACGGTTTTTATGGTAAACTATTAACCGACAAACAACAACAAATCTTTGAATTGTCATTCTATCAAGATTGGAGTTTGGCGGAAATAGCGGAAGAATTGAAAGTTTCCCGGAATGCGGTTTTTGATGCTTTGAAAACGGTGGAAAACTTGCTGGATGGGTTTGAAGAAAAACTGGCTCTTTATGCAAAAGAAAAAGCGCTTCAAGATCTTCTTAATTCATATGAAACCAAAGTCAATCAAGCAGGAAGTGAACTTATAAAGAAAATCAGAGAAATGGAGTGATAATATGCCGTTTGAAAGTTTAAGCGAAAGGCTCCAAATGGCTCTTCGCCGGTTAACGGGAAGAGGAAGAATCAACGAAAACGATGTCGACGAAGTAATGAAAGAAGTGCGAGTTTCGCTTCTGGAAGCTGACGTCAATTATAAAATTGTCAAACAATTTACCGCCGAAGTCAAAGCCAAGTGTCTAGGCGAACGCGTCATGAAATCTTTGACGCCGGGCGATCAAGTTTTAAAAATTGTTAACGAAGAACTAAAGAAACTGATGGGTGATGAAGCAGTACCGATTAATCTCAAAAAAAGCGGTACCAGCGTTGTCCTGATGGCCGGTCTTCAAGGTAGCGGTAAAACCACCCACGTGGGAAAACTTGCCCAATACTTAAGGAAAACCTACAATTTACGACCTTTGATGGTTGCGGCAGACATTTATCGTCCTGCTGCTATCAACCAATTGGTCACCCTTGGAAAACAACTTGATATCGAAGTTTTTGAATTGGGGATTTTACACAAACCTCAGGTTATCGTCAAACGTGCTTTGCAATATGCCAAGGAAAAAAACTTTAACTTGGTGTTAATCGATACCGCAGGACGTCTCCATGTTGACGAAGAATTAATGCAAGAATTGGTGGAAATCAAAGAAATTGCCAACCCTGACGAAATTCTTTTGACCGTTGATGCGATGACTGGTCAGGATGCGGTCAACGTGGCGCTGAAATTCCATGAAACATTAAACGTAACCGGATGCTTGCTAACCAAACTTGATAGTGATACCCGGGGCGGAGCCGCGCTTTCGATTCGCTATATGACCAATATCCCGATTAAATTTGTTGGTTTAGGCGAAAAGCTCGACCAAATCGAAGTTTTCCATCCCGACCGGATGGCTAGTCGCATCCTCGGCATGGGTGATGTACTAACCTTAATCGAAAAAGCTACCGAAAACATCGATGAAACCGATGCCATGAAAATGGCGGAAAAACTTCAAAAAGGTTATTTCGGTTACAATGACTTTTTAAAACAAATTCGCATGATTAAACGTATGGGTTCGATGAAGAGTCTTTTGAGTTTAATTCCCGGCTTGGGATCAAAACTAAAAAACCTCGAAATCGACGACAAACAATTTTCCAATATTGAAGCTATTATCGGTTCCATGACCGAAGAAGAACGGCGCAATCCGGATTTTCTTGCCAATAATCGCAGCCGAAAAGAAAGAGTTGCTAAGGGTTCGGGCCGCAGTTATCAAGAAGTTAATGCTTTGACCAAACGTTTTGACGATATGCGCAATCAAATGCGGGCGCTTCTTGGTATGAGCGAAGAACAAATGGAAAAAGCAGCTCGCACTGGGGCTGTTCCTACAATGGTTCAACCGAAGGCTCGCAAAGGTAAAGGAAAAAACAAAGGTAATCGTCGCTATTTCTAATTAACCTTTCCTTTTGATATTGGGAATGAATTGCTTTAGAATTAATCGTAATTTAAAATGCCGCTAAGATGCGGCATTTTTGTTTTGGAAAACATTTTTATTCCCAAAGACCTTTTAGGAAACGACATTTTTATTTTACAATAAATGGCAATTATTTTCAATTTATGATAATATGTTTATAATATCAAAAGAAGTAAAGGGTGTCTTTGAATAGAAACGCCGGAAGTTTTTTCAACTAAACAAAATGTTTACCCGATTCAACTTCGTGTTTCTTTACTTTTATCAACAAATTGTTTATCATTAAACTGTCGAATTTAAAACAAGGAGGAAGATAATATGATTGGCGACAATA
>DUPC01000019.1 GCA_012838545.1 Acholeplasmataceae bacterium | reverse complement strand
TTCAATTACGCCTTGATTTGTTTTAAACATCATATTGAATTGACGGACAGGGGTAAACTCTGTACCTCCGCAAGCAGGACAGGCGATTTTGTGGGTAGTAAGGTAATTGAACAACTCATCGTTGCTCCACCCGTCCGCATTCACCTCGCCATTTGTTGCATCATCAATCAATTTATCGGCACGATGACGTACCCCACAAGACTTGCAATCAGTTAAAGGATCGGTAAAATTGGAGATATGACCGCTCGCAACCCATACTTCAGGGTTCATTAAGATACCAGAATCGATACCGACATTATTGACCGATTCTTGGATAAATCTCTTCCACCAATAGCGTTTTAGGTTATTTTTCAATTCGACTCCCAGCGGACCGTAATCCCACGCATTGGCAAGGCCGCCGTAAATTTCGCTACCTTGATAGACGTATCCTGTTGTTTTTAAAAATGTGACTAATTTTTCCATTGTCATAAAAATAATTCTCCTTCTTTTAAGATAACAAAAAAAGTCTCATAAAAAGACTTAAGGGTTGAAAATCCTTCTTTTACCCTTTATGAAGAGCAATATCCCCTTATTTAACTAAACCATAATTTCCTATGAGGGGTATCAACTTTTTTCTTTATGTACCTAAGTATTATACACTATTTGGTGCAAATATGCAAAAAAAGAGTCCAATAAAAAAAGCGAAATTACCAGAATAAATTATAAAAACCTCGTAATTTCGCATATTTAAAAGGGTTATTTGGCATTTGCCAAGAGTTGATTTAGTACTTTTAGGTACCCGCTATCGCTTATGGTAACGCCTGTAATCAACTTATTGTCGATTTTGCCATCGGATTTTATAACAAAATTATAAGAACCGTTTTCGGCAAACTCTTGACAGATTAGATAAGCTTGTTCAAACCACTCTTTTTTGTTATTGGATTTGAGCCACTCTTTATACCCCTCAACATCCAAAACCCCATCGACTTTTTTGCCTGACTGAGGAAACATATAATACTCATAACCCAATTCTTGTTTGGATTTTTCATTAAAGACAAAGGTAGCGTTTTGGTACTTTCCCTGCAAAACATCGAGTTTAAAATTGGTAATCGTTTTAAAACGATTAATATCCGCGGTTGCCCAAACGATGTCACCGGAATCATAACCGCTTACGGCTTGAAGTTTACCTGCTTTAGCTAAATTGACAGCCTCTTCGGCCAAATCCACATAGGTTTTTACGGATATCGTAACCCCAGTAACATTGGTTGTTTTATTGTTTTCGTCAATTTCCACTTTTTCAATGCCTTCATTCAACATAAATTGTTCTAAAATTTTAGCCTGTTCAAACCATTCTTTTTTATTATTGACTCTTAACCACTCAATGTAACCTTCAACATCTAATTCCCCATTTTCCATTTGCCCAGATTGGGGAAACATGTAGTATTCGTACCCCAGTTGCTTTTTGGTTTTCCAATTATATTTAAAGCTGACATTTTCGCCTTCCACAATTTTGGTTGATTGCAAGGTATCGATATAGAATTCCACGATTTTATCGTTTTGAATTCGTACGCTTACGGTAATGATTTCCGGTAAATTGCTGGAAATTGATGGTTGAAAAGCGGTAAAATAACCATCAGCGGGATATGTTCGGTTTAATCCTTTTAAGGCTTCCAGCTCGGCTAATATTTCTTCATATTCTTCTTTGGTTATTTTTTCGCCACAAGCATTTAAAAAAGTAAACCCAAACAAAAGAATTATTGAAAACACTATTTTTTTGAACATAAAATCTCCCCAATCTTAACTAATACTATTATGTTAATAAAGCGGAAACATTATGCAAGATAAAAAAAGTAGATTTCCAACCTTTGAGATTGGAAACCTACCATAATTATTAAAAAATGATAAAAACTATCTTACGTTAGCTTTAACTTGAGTTAAAACTTGGATATATTTATTATCAGAAATAGTAACGCCAGAAACGGAGAGGAATTTGTTGTTATCTAATGCCATGTTGTATGGACCATTAGCTTCAAATTCCGCGCAAAGAATTGCAACTTGTTCAAACCATTCTTTTTTGTTGTTTTCAGCTAACCATTCTTTGTAAGCATCAACATCGAGAACGTCGTCAACTTTTTTGCCGGAAGCTGGGAACATATAATATTCATAACCTAATTCTTGTTTGGATTTATCTTTAAATTGGAAAGTACCGTCAACGATACCTTGACCTTGTAATACGTCGATCAAGTAGTTGCTTACTATACCGTCTTTATCGATTGTTGCGGTTGCCCAAATAATGTCATCTTGGTAACCTGTAACTGCTAATAATTTTCCGTCTTTAGCGTTTTGAATAGCTTTTTTGGCAAGTTCAACATAATCTTTTGCACTAACGGTAACACCGGCAACGTTAGTTGGTTTTGTTCCGTCAAATTCGATAGCTTCAACACCGTTTTCTAATATGTATTGTTCAAGGATGTTAGCTTGTTCAAACCATTCTTTTTTGTTGTTTTCGGCTAACCATTCTTTGTAAGCTTCAACATCGAGAACGCCGTCAACTTTTTTGCCGGAAGCTGGGAACATATAGTAATGATATCCTAATTGTTTCTTAGTTTTAGCATTGAAGTTGTAACCGGTTGTTTCCTCACCGTTTTTAACAGCAGTGGATTGCAATGTATCAATGAAGAATCCAGCAATTTCGTCATTTTCGATAGTTACGCTTACCGAAACAATTTGAGGCGCATTGTTATTTAATGAGTGTTCGAATGCAGTATAAACACCATCATGTTTGTAAGTGCGAGTTGGATTTTTCAATTCTTCTATTTCTGCATTTTTTTGAGCTAATTCATCGTTTTTTGCATCTAGCTCAGCTTTTTTTGCCTCTAGTTCAGCAACAATCGCATCATACTCTTCTTTACTTACCTTCTTGCCACAAGCAACTAAAGAAAGAGATAATGCAACAATAAATAATGAAAACAAGATTTTTTTCAACATTTTTTCCTCCTTAAAATGTTTATTTTTGACATATAGATTATAGCATATTCATAACAACAATACAAGCGATTATTTAATGAAAACGATTTATTATTTTCATATTTTTTGTAAATTTAAACCCGCTTTTTTTAGGAAAAATGCGAAAAAAAGCGCCAAGATTTCTTGACGCCTTAATCTTATAATTTTACTTTGATAATATTTCCATCAGGCCCGGGTGTCTCTTCCAAGTAAACTTTGATAGCTTCAAAGTTTGTCATCGTGCCAGGTTTGCATAGTCTTGGGGATGCACCTTCATTTACGATGGCAGTAGCTAAACCTGAACAGCCAGGAAAGCCGCAGGCACCACAATTAATCCCCGGTAAGCGTTTAGTAACTTCTTCAATTCGGTTATCTTCCACGACATGGAAAACTTTGGAAAAAATTCCCAGTACCAAGCCAAGGATTAAACCTAATCCAAGCATGACAACAATTGAAAAGACAAGTAATTTAACTTCGGAACTCATTTTAGATGATTCCTCCTAACCGTGCAAAAATTAAGGCTAGAGCTGCAGTTGCGATTAAAGCAATTGGTGTTCCTTTAAACGGTTTAGGGATCGGTGCATGTTCCATAGCTTCCCTTAATCCCGAGAAAATGTATAAAACAAATAAGAAACCTACTGATGAAAACAACGAAAAGACAAACATCGAAGCAAAATCATATTCATACGCAATTACCAGCGATGCTACACCTAAAACGGCGCAGTTAGTGGTAATTAGCGGTAGATAAATACCTAAAGAACGATATAAAGGAGGAACAACCTTTTTCAGGAACATTTCCACCATTTGAACTAAAGCTGCGATTACTAAGATGAAAGTTAGAGTTTGTAAATAAACGATGTTCAATGGTTTCAATACATAGTGATAGAGCGCCCATGTAACGATGGTGGCTAGGACGATAACAACGATTACCGCTAGTCCCATTCCCACAGCCGATGAACGTTTTTTGGAAACCCCTAAAAACGGACAGAAACCGAGGAAGCGATACAATAAGACGTTTTCAATTAGTAAAGCGCCAAAGGCTAGCGTAATAAGATTAGCCATTTGCTTTTACCTCCTTTTTCGCTTTTTCTTTTTTATCTTTGATGGCAAAAACGATTGCATTTACAACACCGATAACAATTCCTAAAACAATGAAAGCTCCTACGTTATTGGTAAAGAAGGTAGAAGGTTGAACATGGAAAAAGTCGAAAACCGGCATTAAATTGATTTTCGCATTGCCCCAAATGGTGATGACTCCGGTTCCTAAAACTTCCCGGAAAATCGAAACAAGGCAAATGGCGATTGTGTAACCAAGTCCCATGCCCAAAGCATCGATTGCCGATGATAGAACATTGTTTTTGGAAGCAAAGGCTTCGGCTCTGCCCAAAATAATGCAATTAACCGCAATCAAAGCAACAAAGACACCTAATTGATCAAATAAATCAGGTAAATAGGCTTGCATGATTAATTCCACAATCGAAACGAAGGTGGTAATGACAATAATATACACCGGAATACGTATATCGTTGGGAACTATATTCTTGATTAAGGCAATTACAACATTGGAGAAAAAGAGCACAAAGATAACTGCCATACTCATTCCAATGCCGCTTTCAAGGGTTTTGGTTACTGCTAGAATCGAACAAATCCCTAAAACATAGACAAAGACAGGGTTTTCTTTAATAAGACCTTTTAGAAAGTTTTGCTTTTGATTTACCTTCATTGTCTTATACCCCCTTAATTCCTTTGTATTGTTCATAAGCAAGGTTGATACATGCTTTGACCGAGTTAGATGAAGTTGTAGCTCCGCTTATTGTTACAAATTTTCCGGTAAAATCGTCCTGATTGGCATCAATTACCCCGAATTTATTGCCTTCGAATGAACTGTCCATGCCATGAGTAGTGGCAGGAAGGTTCACGGAAAGATTCAGGATTTTTCCGTCTTCTTGGGAGATAACAACCAATGTTTGAACAGTTAAGAATTGGTTCTTGTTTTGCACGTTGAAAACAAAGCATGCTTTTCCGTTAGTCAAGCCTTCATAGGCACCAAGAACATTCTCAAGCAATTCCACTTCTAAAATTTCTGGAGATTCTACTTCAATAACTTTAAATTGTTCGGCTAATTTTTTCTCTTCATTGGCTTTAATGGCAGGTGCCGTTAAAATATTGATTCCCGCCAATAATCCTGCGGCTATAATTCCCAAAACGCCGAGGAAAAGCGCTAAATACAGTGGGTAAGGTAGTTTTTTCATTGATTATTCGCCTCCCATACTTGTCTTAATGTGTTGGCGATGCGCTTCAATGCATCGGAAGTAACGGTGGCATGAGAAACATTCATAACGCCCTCGGTTCCGTTTTTATCGACAATTTCACCTGGGATGGTTTTAATTGGATCTGGTCCTCTATATAATGGATTCAATTCTATATCATCATAGGATTCAATATGTTTTGGATCCACTTCATACGACACAAAATTACCATTGGAATCAAGTTTTATATAAGCGGTTATTGTGCCCGAAAATCCTGTAGTTGTAACAGTAAACTCGTAGGTGTTGGCATTGTAATCGGTGATTAAAGCTTTAGGTTTGTTTTTATTGGCCACACCAAGTAAAGCATCAATCTCCGGTTGTGACAAAACTACATCGCTATCTTCGTAGGAAAATAGTTTTGTGGAAGTATCATATTTTAGTTGGGCGTTTACGGTTCCGGTCTCGGAAGTCATGACAAAATGGAACATACTATAGTCAGGTAACAATTGAATTGAAGAAACGTAAGTGAAGTTTACACTTGGTTTTGGTAATTCTTCGCCAAGATCTTGATAGAACTGCTCACGCGCCAAATTCATTGCCCTAATCATCGCATTAGAGGAAAGCGTAACCGTGGCAACATTATTAAATTCAAAAACCGGTTTTGTAATATCCACATTGATAAATTGATTAAAGAAAGAATCATCAAGTTTTCCAAAGTACGAAGGTGTTTCGTTGTTTGCAATAATCTTGTAACCAAGGATATTCCGAGTAGTTGGATCGATAACAATCGCTAATCTTAAACCTGCGTTTCTGCCCTTAACTTCAATATAATAAAGGGTTCCGATTGTTGAATCATCTTTGATGATTTGATATCTGGCAAGGACTTTATTATGCTCGCCGTCTTCCTCAGATATTATTAAAGGCTTGTCTTCTTGAAGTTCAAGTTTATCAAATTCTTCGATAAATTCTTCAGCTGCGCTGTTTAATGCTTGCATTTCTTTTTCTTTGGCTTGTTGTTCAAGAATATTCTTAACAGTATCTTGACGGTTCTTGGCAACATTTTCCGCCGCAACAACTCCAAGAACAAAGATTAAGATTAAAAATATTGCTAATCCAAGCGGTAATAAAACTTTTTTCATTATTCTAATACCTCCGTAATCGCGATTCTATCTTGTTCTTGTTTTGTTTGATTTTGCGCTGGAGAAGTTTTAAAGACGGTATATCCGGCAATAGCGATAAACAGAATGGCGATAGACGCATATCTGATTACTATTTGCCATGGATCTTTAGCGATTCTCAACTTTGCAGCAAACCGATCAATCAACGGTGTAAAAAGACACATGAACAGAATCGATGTTGCAACCCCTTCTGGGAAAGAACCGACTAAACGGAATAGACAGGTCAATACTCCCAGACCAAAGGCAAAAATAACTT
>DUPC01000018.1 GCA_012838545.1 Acholeplasmataceae bacterium | reverse complement strand
TGTGCTTAACGATGAAAATGGTGCTCCTTTTATTAGGGTTGCTGATTTTCCCTATTCGGTTTTTTTGTCTATCAGTCACGAAGGTGATTATACGGTAGCAATGGTAGTCATCGAAGAATAAAAACCCCTTGAAGGGGTTTTTTTATAAAAAAAAGCGTTCTAAGAAAATGTTTCTTTCTTGCAAACGCCTAAGCAATTATTTTTAATAATTTAATATCTAGTCTTCATCAGTTGGGATGGCAAGGGAAGCAATACTAATGATACCTGCGACGCCAATAATCGAATAAATGATTCGCGATATGACTACGCTGATATTGTCAAATAAAAAGGCAACAAGATTAAAATTAAAGAGCCCCACTAAACCCCAGTTTAATGCTCCGATTATCACAAATACTAATGCTATTTTTTGTAAGATGCTCATGCACTTTCCTCCTTATATTTTTTAGTATTATCTCCATCAAATAAATCTTTATACATGCAAATGACATACTTTCCCATAAATCAATTCATAATTTACCAGGCAAAATCATAAAATTAAACAACCGGGGTGAATTATGAGAAAATATATTATTTATCAAATGAAGTGGTTATTGTTAATCTTGGTGTTGTTAGGGGGATTATTTGGCCTTATCAGCTGTTCAAAAAATAAAAATATCATAGAAGCGTTTCCTAAAAAAGTCACCGATTTGGATAGTTACAAGTTGGTTGCCCGCTTGGAGTCGATATTCCCAACGGGAACGAAAGAGTGCAGCATCACCACTTACTACTTGAAGCCGGACCTATATCGGGTGGAAATCGAAAGTCAAAATCTTCAAGATAAGCAAGTCATAATAAAAAACAGCGAAGGCGTTTTTGTATTGATTCCAAGCATTAACAAAAGTTTCAAAATCAAAAGCACCTGGCCGATTAATTCCTCATATCCGTATTTGTTGCAATCGTTAAGCAAAGATATTGTGAGTGACGAAAACATTGTTTCGACCCGAAATGACGGTACGACAACGCTGGAATTAAAAGCCAAATTGTTTGACGATGCCCTTCCATCCAGCCAAAAAATTATCTTCGACAACGATACGGCCATGCCGAAAGAAGTTCTTACCTATGATAAGAACAAGAATCTGGTTTCAAGGTTAATCATCGATTCGATTGAACTTAATCCCAACTTATCGAAAGACTTATTTAATAAAGACAAAACAATGGAAGCTATCCGCTTGCTTTTGGAAGAAGAAATAATCGATTTTGACCGAGCCATCAGTTATCCAACCTATTATCCGGAAGGAACTTCGTTGTTGGAAGAAGTAATTCGCGGGGGAAGTTTAAACAGACGTGCCATGATGAAATTTGGCGGGGAAGTCGCCTACACCATTGCTCAAGAATTCCAAGCTGTTTCTGTGGAAGAACAAATCCTCTATCTTGACGGCGATATCTTTATTATGGGAGGAGTAGTAACCATAATTAACAACGATGTGCTCTTTTTCTTCGATAACGGCATTGAATACACCGTTGCCTCCACCGCACTGGAAACGTTGGAAATGGTTAGGATGGCAGAATCCCTAAGAATCATCAGGGAAAAATAACATCACGAATAGACTTAAAAGATTAATCGTCTTTTAAGTTTTTTTTCTCAAAATTATTTTCCTCCGATTTATTCTACCTAATATGATAAAACAGCGCAATAACTGGCAATTATTTTTTATTATTAGTAGCAAATTTTACTTGTATTTATGGTATAATAACAAGTAAGGATGTGAAATTATGCGTAGATTGATACACTTATTGATGGCAATCGGTTTTTGTTCAATGCTTGCAGGTTGCTCCAAACAAATAAATGAATATGGCGACATGACAACCATTCAATATTCGACCATCTTTGAACAAGACGGCCTAGAATATTATGTCTATATTTATCGTCCTTATGTCAACAATGATAACTATTGTTATTATTGCGAGTTAATCAAAAACGATATTTTTGCTTATGCCAATTTTGCTCGCAAGCATAAGCAAGCCCGCCCAATATATATTATTAATTACAATGACAAAAGCGCGAATGCAGGAATGTATGTATCGACGGGCGAAAACCATAGTATAAATGCCACTACTTATACGGAAATCAAAATCCGCACGGTTCCGTATTTGATGCTTATCGAACGCGGTAAAGTAACTAAGGATTGGGATGAAGCTACTCCCATCAGAGAAGAATTAAACCAACAAATGGCTAAGTAAAGGAGAATTTTTATGAATACTAAATCTATAAATAAACAGAATCGTCCAAACTTAAAAAGAACCGTCTCGAATGACACCCAAACGCTCATCTTTATCATTGCCACAATCGTCATTACCGTCGGTTTAGTATTGTATGCTTTGTTCTCCATCATTAAACCTTTTGAAAACAAATCTTTCGAAGATATCAAAGTGGTAACTGAAGAAGATTATTTATCGCAAGAAGGCAACAAAAGCAAAGAATACTATGTGTTTATATATCAAGAGGGAAATTACAAACAAGAAATGCTTGATAAGGGCTTGGTTCGCTATGCCAATTATGCTAGAAAAAACAAAGAAGCCCGTCCGATTTATCGTTTGGATTTCGGCAATGATTTTTATAATAAATTAAAGAATGCTTTAGGTTATACCGAAGAAAATTATCAAACCAATTTGCCAACTTTGGTATATGTCAAAGACGGCAAGATTACATCCAAATACAATACCGTTTCCACAATTCTAACCGAATTGGAAGGAAAAATGAAATAAACGAATTATTTTTTAAAAAAGACTAAAAAAGCAAAATATTGACCATTTTGCTTTTTTGTTTTATTTCTATTAACTTTATATTTTTTTTTTGAATTTGGAAAACACATCTTATGATAAGCTTTGACAAAAAAAGGGATAAATAGTAAAATCAAATTGTGGGGAACAGCCGAAAATTTTTATTATTTAAAGATTTCTTGAGTCCCCAACAGGTATTGGAAATAGAATAAATTTTTTAAGGAGGGAAAAATGAACGAAATTAAATGCCCAAATTGTGGCAAAACATTTTATCTTGATGAGTCGGGGTATGCAGAAATTTTAAATCAGGTTCGTAATGACGCATTTGAAAAAGAGATAAAAGAACGGTTGGCTCTAATCGAGAAAGAGAAGAAATCGGAAATTGAACTTGCAGAAGTAAAAATGAAAAGCGAAATGGAACGGAATATTGCCGAAAAGAATGCGGAAATTGAACGCTTGAAAGCTGTACTTAAGTCAAGCACAGAACTGGTGCAAGCTAAAACAACCGAAAAATTAAAGGATGATTTTGCCAGGAAGGATTCGGAAATCGCCCAACTTAAGGAAGCGCTAAAATCCGCCGAACTTGCAAAACAACTTGCTTTAAAAGAAAACCTAAGCGATTTGGAAAAAGAACGTGACGACCTTAAACGTAATTTAGAGCTAAAAGAAGCCGAACTTAAATTAAGAGTAGCAAATCTCAAAGAAAAATACGAAACACAAATCAGAGATCGCGAAGAAACAATCGAACGCTTAAAAGAAATGAAAGCAAAGCTTTCAACTAAAATGGTTGGCGAAACGCTTGAACAACATTGCGAAATTGAATTCAATAAAATTCGCGCCACCGCCTTTCCTAATGCATATTTTGAAAAGGATACAGATGCAAGAACCGGAAGCAAAGGCGATTTCATCTTCCGTGAATGCGATGAATCCGGTACCGAAATAATATCTATTATGTTCGAGATGAAAAATGAGAGTGACACGACCACAACCAAGAAAAAGAACGAAGATTTCTTTAAAGAACTTGATAAAGACCGTACCGAAAAAAGTTGTGAATATGCGGTGTTGGTTTCAATGTTGGAACCGAACAATGAATTATACAATACCGGAATAGTCGATGTTTCTTATCGTTATCCCAAAATGTATGTTATTCGCCCTCAATTCTTTATCCCAATGATTACTTTGCTTCGCAATGCGGCTTTGAATTCTTTGAAATATAAAAATGAACTGGCACTCGTAAAAGCGCAAAACATTGATATTGCCAATTTTGAAGATGAACTCAATAAGTTCAAGGATGCTTTTAGCAGAAATTATCAATTGGCATCCAAAAAATTTGCCACCGCAATCGATGAAATCGATAAATCAATTAGCCACTTGCAAAAAATTAAAGACGCTTTAATTGGCGCCGATAAGAATCTTCGTTTGGCAAACGAAAAAGCCCAAGACGTGACAATCAAGAGACTGACAAAAAACAATCCTACCATGGCTACAAAATTTTCAGAATTGTCAAAATAAACATTTGAGAGGTAGGGGTTAGTTACACAGGGAACTTCGGCTTTTGCAGGGGGTGCAACTTAAAAGAAATTATAATCGGTGAATCTATCGATTCTTATGCTTTCCTTTATTGCCACAATGATTTGGAAATGAAAAACCTATTAAGCAGCAGAAACTGTTTAATAGGTTTTTTCGTTAGACCGATAAGATGCGTTTTAAGAATTCTTTGGTTCTTGCTTCTTTTGGCGAAGAAAAGATTACTTCGGGGCGTCCTTCTTCTACAATTCGACCTTCATCCATGAAGATTACTCTGATAGCCACATCTTTCGCGAATGCCATTTCATGCGTTACGACCATCATTGTCATTCCTTCTTTAGCCAAATCTTGCATGACTTGCAAGACTTCACCGACCATTTCCGGGTCAAGAGCGGAAGTTGGTTCGTCGAAAAGAATGATTTGCGGATTCATGGCTAGGGCTCTGGCGATTGCTACCCGTTGCTTTTGGCCGCCCGATAGGGTTTGAGGGCTTCTTTGGAGAAATTCATCCATCCCAACTTTCTTAAGGTTGGCGATGGCGATTTGTTTTGCTTCCTCTTTGGTGCGCTTCAATACCGTGGTTTGCGCTAAAATCACATTATCAAGGACATTCAGGTTATTGAAAAGATTAAACGATTGAAAAACCATGCCGATTTTGGTTCTTAATTCGTTGAGTTTTACTTTATGGTTGGTTAGACTAACCCCGTTGAAGGTGATATTTCCGCCATCCGGAATTTCCAAAAGATTCAAACACCTTAATAGTGTTGATTTTCCCGAGCCGGAGGATCCGATGATGCACAAAACTTCGCCTTCATTTACGGTTAAATTAATGTCCTTTAAGACTTGTTCGTTACCAAACGATTTGGATAAGTGTTCTACAGTTAAAATCGGATGTTTCATATGCTTAGTTGGAACTTGGAAGCGCACGCACTTCTAAGTTCATTTTCCTTTCCAATAAAGCTAATAATCTCGAACAAGTCAGAGTTAAAACCAAATAAATCAAGGCGACAATAATAAAGGGTTCATAGGTGCGAAAAAAGCGCATTTTGGCGTCTTGCCCCACAAAGAATAATTCCGCTACACCAATGACATTTAGAACCGAAGTATCTTTGATATTGATGATAAACTCGTTGCCAATCGAAGGTAGGGCATTTTTGATAGCTTGAGGGAAAATTATTTTCAACATTGCTTGGCGGTAACTTAAGCCAAGGGATCGAGCGGCTTCCATTTGCCCTTTGTCAATCGATTCAATTGCTCCGCGCAACACTTCGGTTAGATATGCAGCGGTGTTTAAAGAAACAACAATGAACCCGGCTACTAAATGCGTAAATAGGCGGTCGATTTGGTCTTGGGGGATTCCCCATGATGAGGATATCAAGACCGGCACCAAATAATAGATTATAACTGCTTGAACCATCATCGGCGTGCCCCGAAAAATATTGACATAAAGGGCGGAAACTTTGTTGAAGAAGGTTTTCAAGAAAGCCGCGATTTCGGAATCGTGTTTTTGAGGCTTTAGGATTCTTAGGGAAACCAAAAGCATCGCCAAAAGCAATCCCGCAAGGGTGCCGACCAAGGATAACTCTATTGTTATAAGCACGCCTTTAAGCAAATCTTTGGCAAAACGGGTAATGATATAGGCAATCGATTGCAAAAATTCGCTTTTCGGGGGGATGGCATTTAGGTCTTTTATTTCGATAAAAGCCCTAATTATTGGGAAAACTAAATATTCAAGGAGGGAAATGAGGATAATCGATAACATTACCCATTTTAGGTATTTAAGGATTTTATCAAGTTGTGAACAATGCTTTTTTGCAAGCAACTGATAGGTAAATAAACCAAGAGTTACAATAGCCACAATAAGCGAAATAACGGAAAAAGCAGGATTAAGACGAGTGATAATCGAAATTTGATAGGACGCATTGTTGAAAAGAGAAATTAACCCAAACAACAATACACCCAAACCTATTAGATAATAGGTTATATGAGGAAACCTTCGCATTTTTTATCAACTCTCTAGTTGGCTCTATTTACTGCTTGTTCCATTAAGGCTAAACGAGCGTTTTCGCTGATTCCGAATAAGATTTCATTGATTTGACTTACCAAAGTTGTTTCATTTAGTCTAACCGCAACCGAAACAACAATATCTTCTTCGCTAACCTCAAAACCATCTTCTAATTCGATGAAAGTTAAATCTGGTTGACCTGCAACAATTCCGGTTGCGACCGGCTTTTCCAAAATGGTGCAATCGCTCTTGTTACTTAAAATAGCGGTTAAAATGTCCGGAATGGTTTTTAACGGTGTTTGATGGGTAGCACCGGTTAATTGCGGAATCAAATCGTCATATATTGTACCGTGTTGGCCGACGACTCTTGCGCCGGAAAAATCGTTCAAGGTCTTGGCGTTGGCAAAGCTGGAAGTTTTGGGAAGTAAAATAACATGGGTAGAAGTGTAATAACTTTCGGTGAAGGCGACTGATTGCTTTCTTTCCTCGGTTGGACTCATCCCGGCAATAATAGCATCGATTTTGCCTGATTCGAGTTGTGGGATTAAGGCATCCCAATCGAGTTTTTGAATGACTAACACTTTCCCCAGAACCGTAGCAATAGCTTTGGCAATTTGGACGTCATAGCCATCCGCAAATTTACCCTCAAAATTGGCAATTGGGTAGTTATATGGTGTTTTAGTGTTTTCGGTCCAGTTGAATGGTGCATAATTGCATTCCATACCGACGATAAATTGTTCCTCTCTGGTAACGGTGTATTCTTCTTCATTGGCACCGCAGGAAACTAACGAAACGCTTGTTAACAAAACAAAAAGCATTAAAAATAATTTTTTCATGGTTTTCTTCCTTTCTTTTTAAAATTTACTTTAAAAACAAAAAAAGCATCATAAGACGCTTTCTAAGACACAAGTAGGAATAAACCCGTTTGTGTTAGCGCCACTACTATTCGATAGTAGGAGTATTATACGTATTCCGTATAATCCCACGTTAGCAGTATACCTACTTCCAACGTTCGGCGATGGTTGCCTTTCTGATAGTTCATCGGATGTCTCCTCCCTATCATACTCTTCTGCATCGCTACCTCTAACATTATGATTCTTTTTTGTTTACTATAGTATACTTTAATAATTAAAATGTGTCAAGGAATTTTGTGTATTTTTTAAATGTAAATGTGATTATCTTGTGATAATTTCTTAAGTGTTATCTTTTGATTATTTCTCATTTGTATCTGTTTTACTATGGTATAATCATCTCATTGAAATGAGGTGATTCAAAAATGAGAAAGGTAGATTTAAG
>DUPC01000001.1 GCA_012838545.1 Acholeplasmataceae bacterium | reverse complement strand
GATTGCGGAAATGGGGATAACCTCTATTCCCAATTTTTCTTTAAAAGTTTTTAGGTTTTCTTGGGATTTAGGTAGATCCATTTTGTTGCCTACCACTATTTGAGGACGCTTCAATAAGTTCAAATTGTAACTTTCGAGCTCCTTATTGATTACTTCATAATCTTCCCAAGGTTTACGCCCTTCGCTACCGCTCATATCAATAATATGAACGATTACTCGAGTACGTTCGATGTGTTTTAAAAATTGAATTCCGAGCCCCGCTCCCATATGTGCCCCCTCGATTAAACCGGGAAGGTCAGCCATGATGAAACTGCGGCCGTCAGGAACCCCCACAACCCCTAAATTAGGGGAAAGGGTAGTAAAATGATATTCGGCAATTTTGGGTTTTGCGGCGGAGACGACGGAAATTAGCGTGCTTTTTCCCACGCTGGGAAAACCAACCAAGCCAACATCTGCTAAAACCTTTAAGTCGAGAATGACTTTGCGCTCTTCTCCTCTTTCACCTTTTTCCGCAAAATCCGGAGTCCTAAAGCGGGCGGTTGCGAATGCTGCATTGCCGCGTCCGCCTTTGCCGCCTTGGGCAACAATAACTTCTTGAGCGTGTTTTGTGATATCGCCTATCACCGTATTTGTTTCCGTATCAATAATCGTGGTACCAATCGGAACCTTTATATAACGGTTTTCCCCGTCTTTCCCGTACATATCTTTCGAACTGCCATTGACACCATCTTGAGCTTCAATGTGGCGCATATAGCGAAAGTCCAGTAAAGTGGTCAAACCTTCTTCGCCAACAAAAATTACGCTTCCGCCATTTCCCCCTTTACCGCCCGATGGACCGCCTTTAGGGACATATTTTTCCCGGCGAAAGGTTACGGCGCCATCGCCGCCTTTTCCCGCTTTTAAAAAAACCTCGACACGATCAACAAACATTTGACTCGCTCCTTTAAGTTAGGTAAAAGCACCTCATATTCATGAAGTGCCAAACATTAACAAGATAAACTATTCAACCGGATAGACTGATGCTCTTGTTTTGCCGCCACTGAATTTTTCGAAACGGACAATTCCGTCAACCATGCAAAACAAAGTATCATCTGAACCGCGGCCAACATTTACGCCTGGATGAACTTTTGTTCCCCTTTGACGGTAAATGATGGAACCAGCAGTGGCATATTGACCATCCGATAATTTAGCGCCTAAGCGTTTAGCTTGAGAATCACGACCGTTACGGGTTGATCCTACTCCTTTTTTCGATGCGAAAAATTGGATATTTAAACGAATCATGGTTGCCACCTCCTTAATTTTGGGCTATTTTTTTTGTTAATTTCAAATTGTTAGGGTAATCTTCGGCAATCATCGCAAGTATTCGGTAGAGATTGTCGACGATCTTTATTACTATTTCATGGGGTTCTTTAATTGCATATTGAATTATCCCTTTTTGCTCATCTGAATTTAATTGATACTGTTCTTTTTCTAAGATGTTGTCCAATAAATTCAAAGTTGTGAAAACCGCTGTGGAAATTGCGCTGCAGACAATATCTTGCCCCTTCTTGGCAAAATGCGCATGGCCAACAATTTCGAAACGGATTGATTCAGGAATTTGATAATCGAAGGTCGCCTTCGTCATAATTACCCTTCAATATTGGTAATTTTAATTTTGGTATATGCTTGACGATGGCCTTGTTTTTTCCGGTAATTCTTCTTTGGTTTCATCTTGAAAACAATGATCTTCTTACCGCGACCGTGTTTTTCCACAACGGCAGTAACTTTTGCACCTTCAACATATGGTGTGCCCACTTTTTCGCCGACTAGCAATACTTGGTCAAAAACGACTTCTTCAGTAGCTTCTGCCGGTAGCTTTTCCACAAATAATGTATCGCCCACAGTGGCACGATATTGTTTACCACCAGTAACAAAAATTGCGTACATCTATTACACCTCCTCATATTAAATTTAAGACACGCCAGTAAGGTGATAATTTTCAAAAAATTATTCTTTGAAACCTCTTTTGAGCGGTTGATAGACTTACGCCTTGCAACGTACATATTATACCTTATTTTCATTTTTTATGCAATTAATATGACTATTAAATTTCATACTATTATTGGAAATTTTGGACATGATTATTCAAAATTAAAACCATCAATTATTTAAACCCTTCCTGTGAGCGTTC
>DUPC01000017.1 GCA_012838545.1 Acholeplasmataceae bacterium | reverse complement strand
TTTTTAGTGTATAACAAGAATAGCATTAACTCATGGAACTATCAAGAGATTAACTAAGAAACTGTACAAATTGATTGTGCAGTTTTTATTTTTAGATTTTGTTGCACTTCGGGGTAAAACTCAGCATTGAATTTTTTCATATAAAAACTTTATATAATCTATTGACAAGAAAAAAACATGGTGATACAATAATGTAAAGTAATCGATTAACTAAATGTTAACTAAAATGTTAAGTAACGAAATATAATTATTAAGGAGAAGGAAAACATGTTAAAAAAACTATTGATTTTGTTAGTTGTTCCTCTTGCATTGTTTGTCTTTAACGGTTGTACGCCCCCGACAAAACCTGATACACCAACCAACTTTTGCATCGTGGAGGGTGTTATTTTTTGGGATTTAAATGAAAACGCTATCACATATCGGATTGAGTTGAGAAATACTGAAACCGGTGCAGTTTTACGAAGAATTGTAGAACATGGCATTGATTTAAATACCTTAAACCTTCCCGAAGGGGATTATATGGTCAAATTACAGGCAATCAACCGCGGGGTTGAATCCGACTTTACCGAAGAAATACCTTACCACCAAGAAGATTTATTTAAAGTAACAGAAATAGCAGGCGATACAATGATTAATGGAACTTATGTAAAATGGATGGGCAGAACTCTCTATAATGAACAAAAAGAAGAAAACCTCATCTTCCACTCAGCAAGTGGTTTTGAAGTATTCTTTAAAGGCACCAGCGTTACTGCAGAAATCAGTGCCACCAAAACCGATTCGGTTGGTCACCGCCCATACATCGTGGTGGTAGTCGATGATAATTATGAAGAACCTTTGACAATTTGTTTAACAGAACCGATCAATAACTTAATATTAGCGGAAAACCTTGCAGATACCGAACATAAACTTTCCGTTTATAAACGGACAGAATCAATTGATTCGCATATTGGATTAAAACGTTTGGAAACCAATGGCAAGTTTATTCCAAGGGTAGAATACAAAGAAAGAAAGATTGAAGTGATTGCCGCATCGTCTTCGACGGGTTATGGCAATCTCTCAAACGAACCCAAATCAACCGCAAACTCTGATGCTTTAAAAGCTTTCGCTTTCATAAGCGCCCAAGCCTTAAACGCGGAAATCAATATATTCTCGGCTAGCGGTTGGGGCCTAAAGTTTAGCCGTTGGACCAGTCCAAATACTTTGAGTGTAGCCCAGGCGTATAGAAAAGTTGATTTCTTTTCGAACGTCGATTGGGATCATTCGACTTTTGTTCCGGATGTCGTGGTGGTGAACCTTGGCACCAATGACTGGTCATATATCAATATCGCGTCAACCGAAGTAGAAAAAAGCGCCCTAATGGATGAGTTCATGAATAGTTATGTTGAGTTTGTTCAATATTTAAGAACGCTTTATCCTAACGCTTATATCTTGATTCTTTACGGCTTAATGAATGAAACCAGCATTTATCAAGCCACCGAAGAAATCTTCGACAACTTAAAAACCGATGTCAAAATCGACATCCTAAAAGTAAACGGGGACGGAAAAGGCAGTAACTCTCACCCAAGCGCTGTTTCGCATGCAGCTATTGCGGATGCGGTTACGGAAAAAATCAGACAAATGACCAATTGGGATTAATTATCTAGAAAGAAGGAGGAATTATGCAGCAGAAAGTAAGTATGAGTAGCCTTGCCAAAATGTTCAATGTCAGCAAGGTTACAATTTCCAAAGCCCTAAATGATAAAGAAGGAGTCAGCGAAGAATTACGCAGTCAAATCAAAAAAGCCGCTGAAGAAATGGGATATCGGATTAACAATGCAGCTAGGGGCCTAAGAACCAATAAGATGTACAATATCGGACTTCTAATCGCCGAAAGGTATATGGGAAAAACCAATTCCTATTATTTTGGGGTCTGCGGAAAAATGGTGGCACGGCTTGCGGAATTAAATTATTCAAGCATCATGGAAACACTCACAGATAAGATGGAAAATGAACTGGTTCTGCCGATGATGTACACCGACCGTAAAATTGACGGTTTAATCATTATTGGCCAATTAAAAAATGAATATTTGCGTTTGTTTCATGATTTCGATATTCCGGTTATTTTCTTTGACTTTTATGTCAACGAAGGCAATATTCCCAGCATCGTCATCGATAACTTTTATTCGGGGTATGCGGTGACGAACCTGTTGGTTGCCAACGGTCATAAAGAAATTGGTTTTGTGGGCAATATCATGACCACCAGTTCCATTCAAGACCGCTTCCTGGGGTTTTATCGGTCACTGCTTGAACATCGGTTAACGGTAAATTACGATTATTTAATCAGCGACCGTAACGATGACGGACATTTGATTGATTTGGTTTTGCCGGAAAAACTTCCGACCGCCTATGTTTGCAACAACGACGAAGTGGCCTTTCGCTTAGTCCAAGCATTAAATGAACAAGGAATCAGAGTTCCTGAAGATGTTTCGATTGTCACATTCGATAACACGATTTATTCAACCCTTTCTACCCCTGCTTTAACGACGGTGGATAACAATGTGGATGAAGAAATCAATGTGGCATGCAAAGTCATAATGAAAAAAATCAGCAACCCATCAAAAGTTTATGATCGCATCTTGATAAAGAGTTTTATCATTGAACGCGATTCCATTAAAAAACTAAATTAAATCCATAAGGAGGAGTTTATGTCTAAGTATCATGTAATTGCCCAAAACATCCCAAATCTGCCGTGGGAAGATAAACCCCAAGGTTTTAAGGGGCCGATATGGCGTTATAGCGGTAATCCAATCATTAAACGCAATCCCATCGAAGGAATCGCTCGCGTTTTCAACAGCGCAGTCGTTTACCATAACCGCGAATATATTGGCGTATTCCGGGCGGAAACCGTTGCGACTTTGCCGCACCTACGCTTAGGAAGAAGCAAAGACGGCATTAATTGGGTTATTGATGAAGAAGAAATTAAGTTTGTGGACGAGGAAGGAAAAGATTATCGTCCGTACTATGCCTATGATCCCCGTTTGGTAAAAGTAGACGGCGTCTTCTATATCATTTGGTGTACCGACTTTTACGGTCCTTCCATTGGCCTTGCCAAAACGACCGATTTCAAAACTTTTACTCGTTTGGAAAATCCTTTTATTCCTTATAACCGTAACGGTGTTTTATTCCCACGCAAAATTAACAATAAATTTAAAATCTTAAGCCGAGCTTCGGATAATGGACATACTCCGTTTGGCGATATCTTCATCAGCGAAAGTCCCGATCTCGTTTATTGGGGACGTCACCGTCATGTGATGGAACGAGGGGGCAGCGGATGGTGGCAAAGCCTGAAGATTGGGGGCGGACCAGCTCCAATTGAAACAAGCGAAGGTTGGCTCACCTTTTACCACGGTGTCGTCAATACCTGCAACGGTTATGTTTACAGTATCGGCGGAGCGATTTTGGACCTTAATGAACCGTCGATTGTCAAATACCGTTGTAAAAACTATCTTTTAACTCCGGAACTCTCTTACGAGGAAACCGGATTTGTGCCTAATGTTGTATTCCCTTGTGCTGCTTTGGTGGATGCAGAAACGGGTCGAATTTGCATCTATTACGGAGCTGCCGATACGTATGTTGCCATCGCCTTCACCACGGTCGATGAAGTCATCACGTATATTAAAAACAATCACGAATCAGTGGGGAGAGATGGTGGGCTTGGCCGGTGATGAAAAAGGGTAGGTTTATACTGCTTATGTTGGTTTTATTTGGCAGCGCGGTACTTGTCGGGTGTAATGGCACAAACCCGGTAAAGTCCGATATCTTTAAAGACCCCCTTGTCGTAACCCAAAATCCCACTCAATTTCAAAAGTTAGAGATTGCTTTATACGAAAAAGAAGAAACGATTGCCCAAGACGGCAATCCCTATGATTACGACTATTTCAAAGTAATGGGCGAATTCACTTCCCCTTCGGGAAGCGTAATTAACATTCCCGGCTTTTGGTATCAACATACAAGCATATACTTAAATGAAGCGGACCAAACTCCGCCCTATGGAATATCCGGGGTGGCATCAACCAATCCGGAGGAACCGCAAGGCAGAGAAGTAGTTTTTCCGGTTGGCAGTCCGCATTACCGTTTCCGCCTTCTTCCTACCGAAGCTGGTAGTTGGACATATAAACTTAAAATTTTCCAAAACAATACTCAGACCGAAACCTTAAGCGGAAACTTTAATGTTAGTCCGAGTGAAGATACTTATCAAGGAGTTATCAAAGTCGATGAGTCCAATAAACGGACCTTTGTCTATGAAAACGGCGACTCGTTTGTTCCGGTGGGTCAAAACCTTGCTTGGTACACTTCGTCAACCAGAAGAAGCGTTGACTATGATGTGTGGTTTGCCAACATGGCAAATGTCGGCATGAATATCGCCAGGATTTGGCTGGCCACTTGGGGTTTTGCTTTGCATTGGGGCGGATACGATAATTTTTCCAGCCGTTATTCGCATATGGCACGGCTTGACCGTGTGGTGGAACTAGCGGAAAACTTTGCCATCAAAATTATGCTGGTGTTATTGAACCATGGACAATTTTCCAGCATCGTCAACCCCGAATGGGAAAGAAATCCTTGGAATGTGGCTAACGGGGGAATTTTGGAACATCCGCTGCTATTCTTTACCACGGATGAGGCCAAGAGAGTTTATAAAAACCAATTATTGTATTTAATTGCCCGCTACAGTTATACGCAAAGTCTTCTTTGTTGGGAACTATTCAACGAAGTGGACTATGTGGACGGTGCCGCTATCGGAAGTTTGGTGGTAAAAAACTGGCACGATGAAATGGCTAAATTCCTAAAAGCCCATGATCCGTACCAACACATGGTTACAACAAGTTATAAGGGTTCAACCGGTTCCGCATTCAATCTATCTTCAATCGACTTTGCGACGATGCACAGCTATGATTATGCGGAAAAGGGGATTTTAAATAATTTACCCCAAGTTTTGAACAATGTGTTTGCTCAATACAATAAGCCGGTTTTGCAGGCGGAACTCGGAATCAATTGGCAAAACGGTGCAGCTTCCCATAGAGCCGACCCTAACGGCATCTCCATTCGCCAAGGTCTATGGGCAGGCATAATGGGCGGCGGAGCCGGAGGAGCCATGAACTGGTGGTGGGATAGTCAAGTGCATCCAAATAATCTCTATTACCTATATCAAGGCGCCGCAACCTTTGCTTCAAAAATGAATCTTTCGGGAAGCGACTACACGCAATTGACCGAACTTAGCGGGGTCAATATCAATAAAGCCAATATCCGTTACCTAGGTTATCGCTTTAATAATCGAGTCTACGGCTATTTATACGATGGCAGTTGGACTCATCGCAATTTCCAAAATATTTTAACCAAAGATGGTTTAATCATGGAAATACCGTTTACCAACGGTATATATACGATAACTTATTTTGATCCTTTAAACGGTAACATAATTGAACAAAACGAGCTTACCGTAAATAGCGGAAAAGTAGAATTTATTACACCGTCGTTCCAATACGATATGGCCTTTATCATCGAATAAGGAAGGTAGTTTATGTTATTTAAAAGATTTGAAAAAAACCCGATTTTGCAGCCGGTAAAAGAAAGCGATTGGGAAAGTCTATCGGTTTGTAACCCCGCTGCTTGGTACGAAAACGGCATCTTTTATCTATTGTACCGGGGAGCGGGAAACGATGAAGGACATAAAATTCAAATAGGTCTTGCGACCAGCAAAGATGGTTTCCATTTTGAACGCTATTCCCAAAATCCGGTGCTGATACCAACTAAAGATAATAACGACGAAGGGTGCTGCGAAGACCCAAGAGTGGTCAAAATGGGTAATTTGTTCTATGTCACATATGCCTATCGCGCCTTTATGCCCGGTAGGTACTGGGAAGGTAAACCGTTTGTTAAACCGGACTTTCCGCTGGAAGAGGATTTGCCAAACGGTTTAAAATGGAACTTAACCAATACCGCTTTGGCAGTAACAAAAGATTTTATTCATTATAAAAAATTAGGACGCATTACCGATTATAACACCGACAATCGCGACGTTATCCTTTTCCCAAGAAAAATAAACGGTAAATACTATCGTTTGGAACGCCCGATGGAATGGGTGGGAAAAGAATATGGTTGCAATGTCCCATCCATTTGGATTAATTCTTCCGATAATTTGTTGGAGTGGCCTAAACCCAAACTATTGGCAACTCCGATGGAACCTTGGGAAAAGAAAAAAATGGGAGGTTCAACTCCCCCTTTGGAAACCAAGGAGGGTTGGCTTACCATTTACCATGGGGTATCCGAAACCGACGGTTGGTACCGGGTAGGAATAATGTTGCTTGACTTAAATGATCCAAGTAAAATTATTGCCCGAACCAAAAATTTTGTGATGGAACCATTGATGCCCTATGAAACAGAGGGCTTTTACAACGGTTGTATCTTCCCAACCGGAAATGTGATTGTGGGAGACACTTTATATATGTATTACGGCGGAGCGGATCGCTTTGTCAATGTGGCAACCGCTTCAGTCAGTGCCATTTTAGATTATTTAAAGAATAAGAAATGAAGGGAAGGAAAAAGATGAAAAAAAGATTTTTAATGCTTTTTAGTATGTTGTTCCTTTTGGCCTTTGTCGTAGGTTGTGGTAATGGCAACGGAAACGGCGGAGAAAAAAAAGGAACGTTCTGGGATGAAGACGGAAACGGAATTGAGGACTGGTTGGAAAAACCGATAAATCTAACCTATGCTTCCTGGCAACACACCGAACTCGAACAAATCACCGTGGAATCATTAATGATTGATGCTTTTATGGAAAAATACCCAAACATCACCGTGGAAATGATTAGCATCGGTCACGATTGGGAATGGCAAGACAATATGATTGCCCGGGCGGAAGCCCATACAGCCGAGAACCCGCAATTCCCCGATGTTTTCTTAGTACGACGTTTGGAATCAGATTTGCCTTATGGGTGGCTCGCCGATATTTCCGAAATGTATAAAAATGACCCTGACACCCAATACATTTTCCCATCTTTGCAAGCTTCGGGAACATTTGGAAATAAGCGGTATGCGGTGCCAACATATATCTATCCACAATTTTGGATTGTCAACAAAACATTGCTTGAAGAAGCTAATGTTCCGATTCCAAGTTATAACTGGAGTTGGGAAGCGATGGAACAAACCGCAAAAATGACCCACAACGAAACCAAAAAGATTATTGGTTTGTACGGGGTTAACGGCGGTTATGGCGTCGAAAGCGGAACCAGGGGATATATTTCGGAACTGCCAAAAGTTATCAAATTGAAATCAGACTCTTCGGTAGCAGCAACCTGGTCGTCCAGAGGTTTTGATGGCGAAAGCTTTAACTATTTAGATGATGCGCAACTCACGGCTTTCAATAAACTCACCACCGCTTTAAACGAAGGTTGGTGCAAAATCGGTTTAACAGCCGAAGAAAAGTTGGAATATTACGGTGCGGAAGATTATCGTCCGACCGTTAACGGAAAAGTTTCCATTTGGCGTGAAGAATCCTGGTCGTTCAAAGATGTCAAAGACATCTTGGAATTTGAATGGGATATCTACCCCGGCCCGGGAGGAGTAACCGGGGGGAACACCGACATTATCGGCATTTCCAGCCTATGTGCAGAGAAAAAAGCTGCTTATCAACTTCTTAAATGGATGAGCTATGGCGAAGAAGGCATTCTAAAACGTTTTGAAATATTCAGCGAATACAGTGATGTTGTATATCGTCAAGGCAACAACTATCCATATCCGATTGTTGATTACGGAATTGACTCCACCGGTAAAAACCGGATTTGGGAAAGCATTCCTTATAGCAATACGGCTCCGGGTCTGGTAACACCGGAATATTTGGAAGGTTTGAGAAACGGTGCTTTCCAAATGAACAAAGAATATATTGGCTGGGATGCGGCGGATTTTGCAGTTGGAGATTACTTGGAACAAATCTTTAGTGGTCAAACCACTTTTGCGGCCGTTAGGGAAGCCATGGAAAACGATTCGAAGAAAGCCCTTGAACAAGCACGGGCGGCACTTGGATTCCTAAACAATTAAAGAATTTTTCGAAAAATGGTAATATCTTTTTCAACGCTTTTAATATCTAGGAAAGAAGGAGTACTTATGTTTAAGAAAATCTTTGCGTTTCTATTAATTAATATCCTTCTAATGTCATTAGCCATGCTCAATCCTGACAGTGTTTTTGCATCGGCTGAAAACAACAATCTACTTCCGACAGTAGACTCTTTTCGTGCGTCTACTTACACGAGAGTCTTATCCGAATGGCAAAAAAGTTTTTCGGTCATTACAGAAAATGAGTACACCGTTTCTCCAAGTGAATTAAAAGCGTTGAATCCTAGTTTAAATATTGTATATGATGAAAATTATCAAAACGAAGTATTTGAACTAAAGAAAAACGATACCTTAATTTTTAATGTTGATATCAATCAGGAAGGTTTGTATAACCTTGCCCTTAATTATTGTTATCAAACGGACTTTTCGAAAGGTCCGAAAATATCACTTTTAGTTAATAACGAAGTGCTTTTCAATGAATTGACCAATATCAATTTGGAAGTATATTGGAAGCAAGTCGAAAGAGATGAGACAAAACGCTATAACCAATATGGCGATGAATTGTTGCCGCTGTCGGAAGCCGTTAATAATTGGCAGAAAGCTTTTCTTAAAGATGAAGTGAGCGGCCACAAAGATCCTTACTACATCCTTCTCAAAGAAGGAATTAATGAAATCAAAATCGTAAGTCTCAATGATGATTTGCGCATTGGCGGTGTTTATTTAACTAGTCAAGAATCTATACCGTCATATCAAGATTATTTAGTTAGTTACCCTCAAGCGATAATTGGTAAAGAACAAAGCGTGCAAATAGAAGCAGAGAAGTACACAGCTAAAAACAATATTGAAGTTAAATCCTCCTATTTTAAGGGCGTAGCCACTAGTCCAAGCGCCTATAAAACAAAAATATTGAATATTTTAGACGGTAATTCCACATCCCGGGGCGGAACGGTTGTTTCTTATCAATTTCCCGTTGAAGAGAGCGGCTTTTATCAATTATCGCTTAAAATCAAGCAAAATACCTTGGCGGACCTTTCGGTCGCAAGAAATATATATATAGACGGTTCCATACCGTTTAAAGAATTGCAAGGATACCTTTTCCCTTCCACCAAAAAGTGGGTAAACCATACTTTGGGCGACGCCGAACCATTCCTAATCTATTTGGAAAAAGGAAACCATTCCCTTGCTTTAGAAACCGTTACTTACCATGTAACCGACATTATTGACAAGCTTTATTATTGCATGGATGAAATCAATCAATTGGGTTTAACCATTAAAAGCATTACCGGGCATTCCCAAAACACCCAAATCGATTGGAATATCGAAAAGTACCTTCCAACTTTAAAAGTAGATTTGCTTAATTTATCCGCAATCGTGAATGAGTGTTATCAAAGAATAAACGATTTGGATCCTCAAAGCAAACAGGCATCGGAGGTATCGACCCTAAAAATTGCCGCAAAACAACTTGAACGTTTGGCGAAACATCCAAACAAAGTGCAAAACCGCTTGGGCGAACTATGCGACGGAAGCGGATCGGCTTATCAACTAATCGGTACCGCCATCGGCACCCTTTCGCTCCAACCGCTCGACATCGACTTTATGGTCTTTCACGGAGAAGGTTATAAACTGCCTAAACCAAACGGAAACTTTTTTGCCCGGCTTTGGTTTGGCTTGAAAAGCTTTATTTATTCGTTCTTTGACCAACGTACGAAAATAGTTTCCAAACCGGATGACGAAACCTTGGAAATCTGGGTTGCCCAATCCGCTTTATATACCAATATCTTGCAAGATATCATCGATTCGGAGTTTACTCCCAATTCCAATATTAAAGTCAAACTTCACATTCTGCCAAGCAGTCAAAAATTAGTCTTAAACAATGCCACCAAAACTAATCCTGATTTGGTTTTAGGGATTGATTCATGGGAACCTTATACGTTTGCGCTCCGGGGGATGCTTGAGGATTTGAGTCAGTATCCGGAATTTGACCAGCTTACCTCGCAAATCGTCGCCAGCAACTTCACTCCTTTGATCTATAATACCGGTGTATATGGTATCCCGGAAACCCAAGGAATGCAACTGTTATTTTATCGTAAAGATATCTTCAGCTTTCTAGGTTTGAACCTTCCGGATACATGGGAGGATGTTATTAAGATTTTGCCAACCTTGCAAAGTTATTCCATGAACTTTTACCATCCGTTAGGACACGAAAGTGCTTATAAAGGGTATGGTCAAACATCGCCATTCTTTTATTTGATGGGAGCGGAAATGTACGACGATACCGGTTACCTCAGCAACTTGGATTCCTTGGAAGTAATCCAAGCCATCGAATTCATGACCAGTCTGTTTACCATTTATAATTTACCTCAACAAGTCGCAAACTTCTTTGAACACTTTCGTTCAGGCACCTTGCCGGCAGGACTTGCTTCCATTGACTTTTATTTGCAACTTAAATATGCTTGCCCTGAGCTAACCGGCCAATGGGGCGTTTTGCCAATACCGGGAATGTATTCGGAAAAGTTGCAGAAAGTAGCCAGATGGACCACAACCTACGGTAAGTGCAGCATCATGTTTAAAGACAGCGATAAAAAAGAACAAGCTTGGAAATTTTTGAAGTGGTTTCATTCCACCGAAGTTCAATCGCTGTATTTAAATCAAGTAAAGATGATTCTTGGCGAAAAGTATTTGTTTGTTCCTGCCAATATGCAAAGTTTGACAGATTCGCCTTGGGACGAAGAAATAAAGGTGCAAGTTCTATCCCAGGCCAAGTGGAGCAGAATTCCCGCCATTATTCCGGGCAGTTACGTTGTTGAAAGGGAAATCAGCAATATCTGGAACAAAGTCGTTATCGACAAAATGAATACGCGGGTTGCCATCAATCAATCGATTCCTAAAATCAACCGTGAACTCAAAAGAAAATTTGAAGAGTTCGGTTACCTGAAAGACGGAAAACCTGTTAAACCTTATATTATACCTAAACTTGACAACCTAAACCAATGGATAAAGGGGTATGGACATGAAGAAGAATAAAAGCAAGCTCAACACCTCTTATCTCTTTATCCTCCCATATGCTTTAATGTTTTTGACATTCGTGGTCATTCTAATCGCGATATCGATGCTTTTATCGTTAACGTATTTTGATACCATCAATTTTCCGCAATTTATCGGCTTTCGAAATTACGTTAACTTGTTCACTCAAGACAGCGAATTTATGCAATATGCTTTGCCGATTACCATCAAATATGCCTTGCTTGTCGGACCGGGTGGTTATATTTTATCGTTTTTCCTTGCTTGGTGTTTGGCTCAGCTCACCAAACGCTTAAGAACGGTTTTGGCGATAATCATCTACTCACCGGCCTTAACCAGCGGGGCTTTAATGGCGGTAGGGTGGCGAGTCCTCTTTAGCGGGGATAACCGCGGATATTTGAATTATCTATTGTTAAATATGGGTTTAATCAATGAACCTTTGCAATTTTTGCAAAACGTCAATATCGTTTTTGGCATTATGGTGTTTGTCGGGCTCTGGTCCAGCATGGGCATCGGTTTCTTGGCAATGCTTTCGGGTATTCTCAACATCAACCGCGAAATGTATGAAGCGGCTTATATCGACGGAATGAAAAACCGGTTTCAAGAAATCATTTATATTACGATACCTTCGATGAAACCACAAATGCTCTTTGGAGCAGTGATGGCAATCGTCGGAACTTTCAATGCTTCCGGTATCGCCTCCGCAATCACAGGCGCATATCCGCCGCCACAGTATGCGGGATGGCTGATTGTCGATCACATGAACGATTATGCCTTCACCAAACTTGAAATGGGCTATGCCTCGGCTTTATCGATAATTCTTTTACTCTTCTGTCTGGTGTTTAACCGCTTGTCATATCGCGTGTTTGGAAGCGAGGAGCGTGATTAAATGAAGAAAAAACTTTTTAAGAAAAGAAAAAGAGCTTCGTTCTTAGGGACGATGATTAATCCGTCACGCTTTCACCGGTCGCAAATTAAATTCATTCTGATACTGTTGCCGATTGTACTTGTGATGTTGGTACCTATTCTGTTTATTATCTCTCATGCATTTAAACCTTTAGAAGAACTATATGCGTATCCGCCCAAGATCTTTGCCTCGCGCATTACTTTTGATAATTTCAAAAACCTCTTTGAAGCAGCTACGCAAACCGAGGTACCGTTTTCCCGATACTTATTCAACAGTATCATCGCTTGTATTATAGTAATTATTTTGTCTTTGGCAATCTCCAGTCTTGGTGCTTATGCGTTCAGTTTCCTGAAATTTAAAGGCAAAAAAGTGCTTTTTACCGCTACGCAAATTGCCATCATGTTTGTTCCGATAGCGGTGGCGGTACCAAGATACATGGTATTAACGTTTTTAGGCATCACCAATACCTTTATGGCACATATCATACCGCTTCTGGCGATGCCGGTAGGAATCTTTTTGTTAAAACAATTTATGGATCAAATCCCTAGGGACTTGATTGATGCAGCGGCGATGGATGGTGCCAACAAATTGCAGTTTTATTGGCATATCGTTATGCCTTTGGTAAAACCCGCTCTGGCAACCGTGGCAATTCTCGCTTTCCAAGCATCGTGGAATAATGTGGAATCTTCGCAACTCTATTTGGTCAATGAAAACCTCAAAACGCTTCCTTATTACTTTGGCACTCTAACCATGGGACTTAGTTCGATTGCGTCCCAAGGGATGGCCGCGGCAGCTTCCTTAATCATCTTTTTACCAAACATTATCGTGTTTATCATTTTGCAAAGCAATGTCATGAGCACCATGGCACATTCGGGGTTAAAAGGATGAATAAAAAAGCAGTGTTTAAGCGGTTATTGATATTGGCTTTACTGACCTTATCAATTGTATGTTTTAGCGAAGTCCAAACCCAAGCTGCCAGCCCTTATGTGACCCAAACTTTAAATCGTTACGGGGAACTGGTTCCCGCACCCGATGCTTATGAAGCGATTTTGAAATTGAAGAAATTCCCCAATACCCTAGGGGCGGTTGATTCTTTGAGCAACCCGAAAGATTTGTTCATTGACCAAGATGATTACTTGTATATTGCGGATACCAAGAATAAACGGATTGTAATTTTAAATGACCGGTATGAATACGTGAATAGTTTTGGCGCTTCTGACGGTAAACTCATCTCCCCAAGGGGAGTGTATGTCCGGGATGATTTGGTATATGTAGCAGATTATGGAGCTTTGGAAGACAACCAAAGCGGTCGGATATATATATATCAATACAATAAAACTGATAATTCCGTTACTTTCAAAGAAGAACGTGCTTGTCCCGACAGTCCTTTGTTAAAGGTCGAAAACTTCTACTTTAGGCCGGAGAAGATAGCGGTCGACATGAATAAAACGATGTATGTCGTGGTGGAAGGTTCCTTTAACGGAATTCTCATGATAAATGATACCAACCGTTTCATGAGTTTCTTTGCACCGAACCAAGTATCGACTTCCCTAAAAACCAAAATAATCAAATTCTTATATGGAGATAACGAAGAAGCGATTATCAGCAAAACGCTTCCTCCGCCTCCGTTTAACGTGGTAATCGACGATTCGGGATATATCTTTACTGTCACCCAAACGATTGTAAAAAACAATTTGGGCGATACCTTGAAAAAGGTTAATATCGGCGGCATTAACTACTTTCCGGTGGAAATGTATGCGACGAGCGATTTCGTAAGCGCCATCCCAGGCAGTGTCGGAAATGTATTTGGGGTTACGAAGAATGGCTTTATTTATGAGTATGATAAAGAAGGCAATCTCCTCTTTATCTTTTCCGGAAAAGCGGTGGGAACCGATCGATTGGGTTTGTTTAATAGTGCTAGTGCCATTGCGCTAAACTCCAAAGGTCAGCTTTTTGTGGTGGACGATAACGACAACAGCATCCAAATCTTTAAGCCGACCCAGTTTGTTAATTTGGTTCATCATGCCTTGGGATACTACAACAACGGTCAATACATTGAAAGCAAAGCTTTGTTTGAAGAAGTTTTTCGTTACAATTCGATGTTTGACTTTGCCCACAAGGGCATCGGTTTGGCCCACTACCAAGCACACGAATACCAAAAAGCTTTGGAAAAATTTGAAATTGCCAATGCCAAGGAAGAGTATTCCGACGCTTATTGGGAAATTCGAAACGAATTTTTGACTATGCATGCCGGGGGGATTATAACCGGTTTAGTGATTTTGGTTGTTGCCTGGTATGTTGTAAAACTATTGAACAAAAAAACCCAAGCCTTTGCTTTTGTCGGAAACACCGTTTCCAAAATAAAGCAAGTGCCATGGGTTCATCAATTTAGCCTAATGTTCCGGTTTATCAAAAAACCGCTTGATACCGGTTATTTAATCAAAACCAATAAAAGAATAAATATCCTTAACGGAGTAGTTTATTTAGTCTTGATTTTTGCTTTATATTTATGGGGTTTGGTAGGAAGGGGTTTCTTATTCAATGACGTCATCATTGAACGAACCATTCTGTTAAAGGAAGCTTTCAAAATTGTCATTCCTTTGGTGGCTTTTGTGGTAGCAAACTATCTGACTTCCTCGCTCCTTGAAGGTGAAGGAACCTTCAGAAGTATTTTCCTAACCACCATGGCTTCACTAACACCGATTATTATCATCTATCCTTTCTTAATCATCATCTCCAATTTTCTCACATACAACGAAAGTTTCATCTATTACTTTGGCTTAACCATTATGTTTGCCTGGAGTGCGGTACTATTGTTTATTGCCAATAAGGAACTTCACAACTACTCCGTCAAACGCAATATCTTTAATTTCCTTGTTACTTTCTTGTTGATGGTGGTGTTAATCATTGCCTGTATTTTAGTCTATATGATTATCGCCCAAGTCGTAAGTTTTGTTTCCGACATCGTAAAAGAGGTGATTTTCCGTGACTAGGCGTTCTGTTATCCTTGTTTTAATAATTACTATTTTGCTGGTCATGGTTCCGAGTTTGATAAGCAATTCCAAAACAGTACATAATCCTCTAATAATCGAGGAAACAACTATTGACCCAACCACAAACTTCTTTACTCAACCAGAGGATAAAACCCCGGTAAATCCTTCTCTTGATCCGGATTTACCTTTAAGCAAAACCTATCAAAACAAAACGTATCAGAAGGTGGCGGAAAACGATGATTTGATTTTGTTTCTGCATCCAATTAGTTTGGGGATTGCCGTCTATGATAAAAAAGCGCAGTATCATTGGTATTCCAGTTATCCGGAGTATGAAAGTGCTTCCTATAGCGCTGGGGTCAAGAACCAAATTGCTTCAGGAATTCACATTGAATGTTTCGAAACCACCAGTTCCGAATTGATTGAAATTGGGCGTTACAGTTCGGAAGTCTCGGAGCGAACTGTGGAAATCGAAACGAATTCCGACGGATGTTTAATCGGACTGAACTTTAATAAAATCGGCATCAGTTTTCAGGTAAAAATCGCCCTCGATGGTCGCAATTTGGTTACTACTTTTTTAAAAGATTCTTTAAAAGAAGTACCGATTCAAATCGCAAATTACGAAAAAAAGTATAAACTAAAAAGCATTGCCTTTTTTCCGTATCTGGGTGCCGACAATCATCAAATCAACGCATATGCCATGATACCAGACGGAAGCGGTGCCTTAATCCGCTATACCGATGAAGAATACCAAACGGCTTACATTAAACGGATATACGGAAGCGACTACGGCATTCAAGAACGGTCGCAATTATCCGCGCATTTATCCAATCAACATTTGGTGACGATGCCGATATACGGAATCAACCATGGTTATAACCAAGCCGCAATCCTCGCCCAAATTACCAAGGGAAGCGGCTCCAGCGAACTTCATGCTTATCCTTACATGTACAATAACTTAAATCTCAATCGCACTTTCTTTAAATATTTGGCGCGTGACCGCTTTTTAGTTTTCATGGCTACAGCTGACCAAAACGCCATTAGTTTAATCAATTCGGAGGTTTACCCAACTGATTATGAAGTGCAATATACCTTCTTGCCAAAAGACCAAGCCAATTACGTCGGAATGGCAAAAGCTTATCGAGATAGCTTTGCTTTAAAAAAGCAAACCCCAGGCGATATTCCGTTAAAAACCGACTTTATTGCACAAGACTATAAACCAGGTCTCTTCGGCAAAAAGTATATTGCGATGACGAGTTACCGTAATTTAAAAGATATTGTTACAGATTTAATCAGCCAACAGGTTAAAAATATGGAAATCACCTATATCGGTTGGAACAAAAATGGTTACTACGACAATTTGCCGCTTAAACCGAAAGTTTCCCGAAAACTGGGAGGCAAAAAAGAATTTAGCAAGTTGATGGTTTTCTTGGAGGAAAAAGGGATTGAAATTTATTCCTATCAAAACCCTCTTGCCACCAGTAAAAGCCCTCTAAGCAGTCCGATTATCAAAAGAACCAATCTCCAACCGTTTGTTTATCAATTTAATTCATCCTTAAAAACAACTGGTTATCACTTAAACCCTGGGGTGTTGGCGGATAATATCCTCAAATATAAAGATGACTACCGAAACTTAGGAATCAATAATTTAAATTTAACTTATGTGGGAGAAGCAGGTTACTCTTATTTATATAAAGGAAAAGAAGTATACCGAGAACAAATGCTAAAAATCGTCGAAGAAGAGATAAAACAACTTTCGACATTCAAACTGGGAATGAATAATCCCAACAGTTATTTGTACCCTTATATAAATAGTTTTTATTCAACACCTTATGAATCGAGTCGTTATGCCTTTGTAACGGATTCGATTCCGCTTATATCTTTGGTTTTAGGAGGTGGTGTGAATTTATTTGCGCCATATAGTAATTTCATCAGCGATTCGCAGATTTTTGCTTTGCGTTTAGTCGAGTACAATCTGTACCCTTCCTTTATTCTTTCGCAAAATCCAAGCTATTACTTGCGCTACACCAATTCAGAACATATTTACACCAGCGAATATGCTGTTTGGCGCGACATTATCGGGAATTTGTATACACATATCAATGAAGCCTTAAAACACGTGAGGGGTTCAACCCTTATGAATCACGAGTACCTTCAACCGGGTATAGCCGTTGTCACCTATGACAATCTTGTCAAAATCGTGGTCAATTATACCAATGAACCTTTCAGTGTGGGTGGCAAAACGGTTGCGCCGTTTAATTATTTGGTGATAGAAGGTGATTCTTAATGAAGAAAGTTTGGCAAAAAATTAAAGAATTCACTAAAAAAATCATTTTACCACCAATTAAATGGTTCAAAAAAATGCTATCCCTATTAATTGAACGATACCAAAAATTGCCCAATAAAAAGAAAAAAATGGTGCAAGGCTATCTTTACATTTTGCCTTGGATTGTCGGACTCGCCGTTTTTGGGGTTTATCAAGTTGCGCAATCCTTTAGGCTCAGTATGGCAGATTCTCACAGATCGGTTTTTTACCCAGAGACTTCGGAAGTACGAATGGTTACCGAAGGGTTTGGTTTAAAACAATATATTGCCATCTTTAAAAACAACCCCGTTCATGTGGAAACCATCCTTTCCACCTTGGCGGATATTGCCTTAGTGGTACCGCTTGTGGTAATCTTTGCCTTAATTTTGGCTCTATTGTTAAACCGTAAAATAAAGGGCATCGGTATTTTCAAAATAATCTTCTTTATTCCGGTCATCCTTTTAAGCGGAAGCTTATTGGGTTACTTTAATGATTATGGTCTATTAACCATGCCGAGTATCGCTTACGGTAAAATTAGCGAAACGATTACTTACTTTTTCCCAAGATTCATTTCAGCGATAATCCTGGGTGCTTTCGGCAAGATCATTCTCATTCTTTGGCTCAGCGGTGTTCAGACCTTAATTTTCTTAATTGCTTTACAAAAAAACGATAAATCGATTCTCGAAGCTGCTTCAATTGACGGCGCTTCGAGGTGGGATACTTTTTGGAAGGTAACCCTTCCTTCTGTCTTCCCCATCATGATAATCAATATTATTTACACTACGGTCCTTTATGCCAATCTTTCCAACAATCAATTGATTGCCTTAATCAATCAGTGCGTTGCAACCCCTGCGTTATACGGCCGTCCGTATGCTTCGGCTCTGGCATGGATACTCTTCTTTATCGAAGTCGGTGTCATCGGGTTTTATACCTTAATTATTCGACTTTCCTCTAGGAAGTATCGGTAGGAGAAAGATATGAAAAAGATTAACAAAAAACAACTTAAAGTAATGCTTTTTGGCAATTATCACCGAAGCGGTATTGTCAATATGGTTTTTACCTACTGCTTATTGATTGGCATAAGTTTCATCTTCTTATATCCTCTACTGCAAATGTTAGTTAAAAGTTTGATGGGCTTGGAAGATTTGATTGATTCGACGGTTTTGTGGATTCCTACCAAATTAACCGTAACCAATTTTCAAAAAGCCATTGCCACGCTTAAGTTTTGGCCAAGTCTTTGGGATACCTTTTTGGTGGCAACGATTCCTAGTTTGATAGCGGTTGTCAGTTCCGCTTTCATCGGCTACGGGTTTGCCCGTCACCAAATCCCCGGCAAAAGCGTGTGGATGGCGCTACTGCTGGTAGTTTTTTTGGTACCGTCGGTTTTAATCAGTATCCCAACCTATTTGACCTATCAAAAACTGGGAATCCTCGATTCCTTATGGTCTTTAATTTACCCAGCCCTAACGGGATTTGGGTTGCGACAAGTTATCTTTATCCTTCTCTTTTATCAGTTTTTCAAAGCAATTCCCCATGAACTTACGGAATCCGCCGAAATAGATGGTGCAACCTCGATTCAGGTTTATATCAAAATAGCGGTTCCGATGTCGATACCAGCGTTCTTAATCAGCTTTCTTTATTCCTTTGTCTGGTATTGGAATGAAACAACTTTAACCAAAATGTATTTGCAAACAAAATACACCACCCTTCCGATGGCCCTCATTGACTTTAAAACACTTTATGAAACCTTGTATCGAACTGAGAACTTGGGGCTTGCGGGGGCGAGCGATGTCTTCAATCAAGGGGTGTTGTTTGCAGGAACATTGCTTTCGATTTTTCCGCTTTTGATTATGTATTTCATTTGTCAGAAGTGGTTTATCGAAAGCGCCGATCGTTCAGGTATTACTGGTTTATAAACCAATTAATACAACTTTAAAAACTAGGAAAAAAAAATTAAACAGAAAGGAAAAATTATGAGAAAGAAACTGTTGTTTTTTGGATTTTTAATGTTTATCCTTGTAATTTTGACCTCATGTGATTTGACATTAGATAGCAAACCGCGCTTTTACGGCGTCGAGGATATTGTTATTGAAAAAGGCACGCCTTTCCTTCCTCTTGATGGGGTGTCAGTAAAAGACAAAGAAGACGGCGACATCGACGTTTCGGCTGTAACCGTTGACGCATCAAAAGTAAATGTCAATGTCGTTGGGGAATACATTGTGACTTATTCGGTTACCGACTCTTATGGTAATACCATAACCGTCAAACGGAAAGTCACGGTTGTTTATACCGATACCGTTCCTCCGGTGCTCTTTGGAGTAAATGATGCAGAGGTATTTATCGGTGACCCTAACTTTACCCCAATGATAAACGTCAGCGCTGAAGATAATATCGACGGCGATGTCACCGCTAACATCACCTACACCGGCGAAGTCAATCTTTGGGAAGAAGGGGAATACCAGATTGCTTACCAAGTGAGCGATGAAGCGGGTAATGTTGCAGAAAAGACCAGAACCATTACCGTGAGCTTAGGCGAATTCAGCTTTATCCCGGTTGATGAAATCGAAGGCGTCTTTGATGGCAAAGTGGTTCAAGTGGGCGAAACCGCAACCGTGTCCCGAATACCGGAATTATACGGCGGTCAAGTCAACCAACCACATTACTTCTCGTTTGTCAAAGTTGTCTTTAAAGCCGGGGCTACCGTCAACAAAAAGGTTGCATTAAGCTTAACCGGGGCTACAACTTCACCTGATGAAATTGAAATCACTACCGAAATGCAAGAATACGTCAAATACTTCAGAATCACCGAACCTTTGGAAGAAGCGGAATTAACCTTTACTTTTGAACCAGGAGATGCAACCGTAACGTTTGAAACCGTAAAGATGTATTTTGCGGGGTTTGCGGATGAAGAAGCACCTGTGGTTGAGATTGAAGAAAACAAAGAGGTTTGTGTTCCGGTAGGAGCTCCGCTGGAAGTGGTGCTTGAGGAATTGTTGCGCGGCGTCACCGCTATGGACAACCTTGACGGTAATCTTACATCAAAATTAACGGTTGATTTTGGCGAAATTGATTTGGACATTCCTGATACTTATACCGTTAATGTTACCGCTACCGATTCTTTCGGCAATAACGGAAAACTGGAAAGAACCTTAATTGTTGCAAGGAGTTACGAAACCGAAATTATCAAGGACCCTTATTTTGATGGCGAAACCAATACCCAATTCATTCAATCGACCGGTGGCGACGGTATCATCAATATGTCGTTTGTCGATGGAGCATTGGTGGCAGAAATTGTACAAGCCGGTAACTGGGGTTCAGCCAACAGTCCATATATCAGCGGTTTGAGCACCGACAAGCTGGAAGGTGGTCATTGGTATCTCTTCAAAATGGATGTCAAGGGTACCAAAGAACGTCGGCTTGCCATTCGCGCCGGATTGGAACTTTGGGCATCGCCTTGGATTGAAGACTTCGGTTTCCGCGAACCAAAATATTGGGTCAGAACCGAATGGACGACGATTTACTACATCTTCTATGTCCACGCCAGCCAATCTTCGGTAGGAAGCAAAAACGTGAAATTTGAAATCCATTTGGGTGCTATAGATTACAATGCCAACGAAAGTGACAACACAATCATGATTGACAATGCTCAATTCTATAAATTAACCAACTACAACGAAGCACCTGTCATCACTTTGGTTAGCGGCAAGCCAACAACGCTAATTAAGGGTTCGCCAATACCTGACTTTAAAACTTACTTCACGGCTACCGACTTAGAAGACGGGGCATTCGAAATAACTGACGAAATGATTAATATCGGCGACCTAGACATGAATGTTCCTGGTCAATACCCAGTCACCTTTACGGTAACCGATAGCCACGGTGCCACAACCACCGAAACCATTACCATCAACGTCATTGAACAAGTCGATACTACTGGACCGGTCATCACTATTTCTCCAGAAGCGCTTGCCATGATTGAGGCGATGATGCCGGTTAAAGAAGGTTACGATTTAACCGAATTCATTACTTTGCTTGCGGGGTATATTACTGTAACCGACGATGTGGATGGGGTTATTCCGTTTACGCCAAGCATGATTGACTTTGGCGGATTGAATTATCAAAATCCACAACCGGGAGAATATACAGTCAAGATTAGTACCAAAGATTCTTCGGGCAACGATTCCAATGTACTAACGCTTGTTATTACCGTTTCCGACGAATCTGCGCCAAAACTGGTGGGGGCAATAAATCAAAAACTATTTGTCGGCGATACTTACAATCCATTATTAGGAGTAAAAGCCTATGACAACTACGACGGCGTCATTGACTTAAAGCTGGAAAACATCAGTGGTTTGGAACAATTCTTGGATGCAACCGGAAAAGTTGTAAATGTAGGCGAATTCAATGTAACTTATGCTGTAAGCGATAAAGCCGGAAACGAAACAACCAAAACCGTTCTCTTTACCGTGGAAGAAACCGCTCCGGATTTCTATGACGGTGCCTATATTGATATCATCCAAAAGATTTCCTGGTTATCAGCGGGCGGATCGGAGAGCACAATTTCTTATCCAAACGGTCAAGCGGTTATTAACTATTCGCCATCATCCAATTGGTGGGCATCGGCTGTTCATATCAAATGCGATGGAAACATTAACTTGGTAGCGGGCGAAACCTTCAAGTTGATTATCGAAGCGGATGTGGAACTTCCACGCGATATCCTAATCTACTTTGTGGATGGCGAAGGCCAAAAGATTACCGGTTTTGATAGTGAAAGCGATTATAACAAACACCGAGTCGGCCTTGTCGGCGGGGGCCATGTTTATGAATATATCTTTACAATCGAAAATACCAACGTAAATGGCTGTACCTTCGAAATTGACTTTGGTTGGGAAGAAAGTTTGGTCAATGCAACGGCTCCTCAACAAATTACCTTCAAACAATTTAAACTAATTTCTACTGAGGGTGTGCTTGGTAGCAGCGATGAAGAATTGCCGGAAACCGTAATCCTCGAAGATTTTGAAGGGTTTGCAGATAACGATGCTTTCCAAGCTGCAACCGATGACATAGTTGTAGGATTAAGAATCGGTTCTGGAAACTTTGTTAAAGGAAATGGAACACTTCTTAGCGTTGACGGAAACAAGTTGATCGAACAAAATATTCAATATGTCGGCGGAAGCACTTGTGGAATCAGAATCAAAATGTCCCCAGCCGCAGTCCCTGCCAACATTCAATATCTTGTATTCTATGTTCGTGCAACCACTACCGAATATATCAATAAGTTCCAAGCCTTTGTTTACAATAGTGACGGAAATCACACCGAAATTTCCAGCAGCCTAATCGGCAGTGTCAGTAATTTAGTCGAAGGCACCTACGTTCATATTCCGGTAACCGCCCTCAAATCTGATACCGTTCAATTATCGCTTGTCATCAATATCGGCGGAAGCGCCAGCGGCCAACTTTACTTTGACGATATTCTCTTCTCAAAAGAATTGGTAACTTCTTTTGGATACAAAATGATTGAAGATTTTGAAGGCTTTGAAAACGACGAAGCTTTCCAAGCTGCCACAGACGACCCTGTTGTTGGCTTTAGAATCGGTACTGGTTCTTTCGTAAAAATAAACGGACAATTGGTTGTCGAAGATGACAATAAATACGTTCAACAAGAATTTTCTTTCCAAAACGGAAGCGTAAGCGGCATTCGCTTTAAAATCAAAAAAGAAGATATTCCGCTTGGCGCAAAATACATTGCCATTTGGGTACAAGCCGATAACCTGGTGAACGTTAACAAATTCCAAGCTTTCGAATATCGCGGCTCGCAATTTTCGGAGATTTCCTCGATGGTTATCGGAAGCATCAATGATTTGGTTGAAGGAACCTATATATATATACCTGTTTCCGCTCTCAAAGACGATACGGTAGAAGTGTCGCTTCAACTCAATGTCAATCCGGATGCCCAAGGAATCTTAAAGTTTGATAACATCAGTCTTGTAAAGAAATTTTACTAATGTTTTTCTCCTTTAAAACAGAGGCCTAAAGAATGGACGAAAAAGTGTTATTTTTAAGTGGCGTGCTCAAAGAGAAAATTTGGGGAAGCACCTACTTTAAAGATAGATTGGGACTAACAACCAGTTCGAGCCTCATTGGTGAATTGTGGAGTGCCTCGGGACATCCTGAGGGCTCCGCTATCATCAAAAACGGACCATGGCAAGGAAAAACATTAAATGAAGTTTATCAAACAAAGCGCTCTTTATTTGGAATTCAAAACCCTACCTTTCCTTTGTTGGTTAAATTTATCGCTACCAGCGATGATTTAAGCATTCAAGTTCACCCCTCGGATGAAGACGTAAAAAACTCAACCGATCAAGGAAAAGCGGAAGGGTGGCTGGTTTTGGAAGCCGAACCATACAGTAAAATAGTTTTGGGACACAAAGCGAAAACTAAGCAAGAGTTTTTTGAAGCGATCAAAAACAATACAATTACCGAACTATTAAACTACTATCCGGTTAAAAAAGGCATGTATCGCTTTATCAGTCCCGGAGTTGTTCATTCCCTGGGCAAGGGAATCGTCATTTTAGAAATTCAACAATCATCGGATACGACCTATCGCATTTTTGATTATAATCGTTTGGACAATAACTTTCAAAAAAGAGAACTTCACATTGAAAAAGCACTTGATGTCATCAGATTCGATAAAAAAATAAAAGAAGACGATACCGATTATTTGGGTTTTGAGGAAGATATCGTCTTGGATCATAATCCATATTTTACGGTAGAATTGATTAATGTGAAACATGAAAAAACGATGCAAAACAAGAAAGCAAAAATGCATATCGTGACGGTTATCGATGGACAAATAAATGTCTTGGATAACCAAGTGAAAAGGGGCGAAAGCTTTATTATTACCACTAATTGCGAGAAAATAGAAATAAAAGGGATGGGAAAAATTGCTTTGATAAAACCGTCATAATATTAAGACATTAATGTTTAATAACGAGACTTCATGAATATGGGGTCTCTTTTTTAAATTTCCAAAAGAAATTTTAAATAAAATGAAAGCAAAAAAAGTCGAAACGTGGTATAATTTACAGGAAATTGCACTTTGAGAAAAACCTTTTTGATACTTGAAATAATCTTTTCCAGTCGTTTTTTAAGCGGCTCAGCAGTCTTAAAATTGACACAAATCAAAAAAGATGGTATAAATTGCCAAGCGAATTATTCACTTTTTTAGTAAAAATGCCGACCGAATGGATAAAGGAGTAAGTATGAAAGTTGCTATTATTTTAGGTAACCGTATCAATGATGACGGTACCATTTCCCAAAAAATGGAAGAAAGGTTAAATTTAACCCTGGAACTAATTAATGATTTAAACCCGGATAAGATTATTCTTTCCGGCGGGGTGGCAAACCCAGTCGCCAATGTATCCGAAGCTCAAAGGATGGAAGAGTATTTGGTGGCCAAGAAAATTAATCCCGAAATTTTGATTAAAGAAGATCAGTCTTTAACCACCGCCCAAAACGCTCGCTTTTCGGTTCCGATTGCCAAAGCGTTAAAGGCAACCACGATTATTGTATGTTCCTCGATTGAGCATTTTACCGAATACCCTTATAATGTCATCAATTACTTCAGGCAGGAAATCGGGACGGACAAAATCACGTTGATGACCTATTCCAAAACAACATCTACCACCCGGAACGGGTAATTTATCGAATTTGACTAAAAACTTCCGATTTCGGCCCAAAATCGGCCTTATTTTTGATTTTATCAGCTATCTAACCAACAAAAGGAGGATTTTATGGAAAATTATCAAGAAAACCTAAAAAGCTTGTTTGCCAACTATGATGCTTTGGTCTTTTTTGATTTTGAGACTACAGGACTAAGTCCGTGGAGGGACGATATTATTGAAATTGGGGCAGTTTGTTTGGAAAAGGACAATGACGAGCCCGTAACTTTAAGCACGCTTGTTCAATTGAACAAACACTCTTTCGTCCCAAGCAAAATTACGCAAATCACCGGAATTACTTCCAAGATGCTGAGTGAATCGGGGATTCCGTTAAGCGATGCCAGGAATAGTCTTTATCAGATAATGGCTAAACACGAAAAGACTTTAATCATTGCCCATAATATCCTCTTTGATTTAGGTTTTTTGTATCAATTGTTTTACGATCCCCTCTACCGAAAAGTAATCGACAGAGTCGATTGTTTGGACACTTTAACGGTATTCAGGGATCGCCGTCCGTATCCGCACCGTTTGGCGAATGCCATAACAGCTTATAATTTGGAAGAAGTGGTAAAGAACAGCCATCGCGCTTTGGACGATGTCATGAGTCTTGTGTATATCCTATCAAGCATGATCGAAGAACAGGATGATATCATCCGGTATGTCAATTTGATTGGTTATAATCCAAACTATCCCGCACCGCGAATGACTGGTTTTGCCAAAATCAGATTGCTTCCTCAACCCTATACCAAAAACTACAAGTTGTACAATATTGCCTAAAAAACAAAAAAGACGAAAAAATCGAGTAGACTTTCTGTTTGCCGGTTATTTCGTTTTTTTTCTTGGATAGATTTTAGGGGCTTTAAGGTATGTAACTATAATGGAATCAAAACTTCAAACATGGTTTTGTTGGAAATCACATTGTCCCCTTTTTGGTGAAATCAAGAAAAAGAAAAAAAACCTATATTAGCTTTTGAAATTAGGATTTCTTGTGTCGGCTTAAAGAAAAAAAGTTAAAAAAAGATTTTTTTTATTTTTTTAAAAAATTGTTTGGCACAAATTTTATGTCGGTGCTATAATTTTTTTAGAAAGTATGTAATGTTTGCCTACTTCGGGCGAATGGAATATGGCGGCCCGGTTTATCACAAGAACCGTTTCCCCCGATGATTAGATCTGCGATCTCAAGCGCTGAGCAGCTTCCGACCATGTCAGCACGTCCGTTTATAGGGTAACCGATGAAAAAGATATTTTTGATTTTTGTTGGTTTGCCAAATTTTTGGATAATTCGACATATCCTGTAAAAACCAAATATCCAAATGCTTTGCAAATTTATGATATGTGTGACAATGTCAGCGAATGGTGTTTTGATATTAATCCTAAGGGAACCCGAATTCACCGGGGAGGAAGTTATGCGTCAACATATTCCCATGTCAGTATTGATACAATAAAGAATGCTTCACCTTCTTCCGTTTTCGGCAATCTAGGATTTAGATTAGCAAGACACAGAGGTTATAGCATTATTCCATGATCGATAATTAAAAAAAGGTTTCTTAATAATAGTTTCTTTTTTACCGGGAATTAAAAATTTAAATTAATATAATATAAAAAGAAAAACCGGCTATATTTCCATTTGTAAAAACCGGTTTTTTGCTTTTTGATCTTATTGTTTTAATGTTGAGGTAAAAATTTCGCTTAGTGTTGGATGCGCATGAATTATCGAAAGAAATCGATCCTTGGTTATGTCAAAGTTCATCAAAGAACAAAGTTCGTGAACCAAGGTTGAAGCGCTGGAACCGATGATATGAACACCGGCAATAAGGTTGTCAACGGTTATTATTTTGACAAAACCATCCGTTTCGTTCATGGCAAGGGCTTTTCCGTTGGCTCGAAACATGCCTTTATGGGTTTGATAGTTTATGCCTTCGCTTGCCAATTCCTGTTCGGTTTTGCCGCACCAAGCCACTTCCGGGAAAGTAAAGACGCAAGCAGGAACCAAATCGAAACGAATGTTGTTTGGTTTTCCCAAAATGTGATTTAGGACTCTTAGTCCGTCGTAAGTGGCATAATGGGCAAGCATATTAATTCCGGTTACATCACCTATGGCGTAGATATTCGGATTGCTTGTTTGACCGAATTCATTGGTCACAATGCCTTTTTTGGTATATTCGACATGAGCGTTTTCCAATTCAAGATTATTTAGGTTTGGTCTTCGGCCGACCGCCATTAAAACATGCGTGGCATCAAGCACAATCTCGCCTTTTTCGGTGGCGATTGTTACCTGAGAATTTTCGTGTTTTAAGGCTTTGGCGTTAAGATAAAATTTAATCCCTTTTGCTTTCAAAAAGGCAAGCAGACGTTTGGAAATGTCGGAATCAGCAAAACCGATAATCGAATTGGTTGCTTCCACAACGGTTACATTACTGCCAAAAGAAGCAAAGATCGATGCCATTTCGATACCGATGACGCCTCCCCCGATTACAACTAATTTTTCCGGAATTTCGGTTAAGTTTAATAGGTGAGTGGAAGTTAATGCATCCGGGAAATTCGCTAAACTAATCGGCTCGCTGCCTGTGGCAATTACCATATTTTTGGCTTGATAAACCGTTCCGTTTACTTCGACTTCGGTAGGGCTCAAAAATTTCGCGAAACCCTTAATGATTTCAACACCCGCTTTGTTCAACAAAAACAAAATGCCTTTTTCCAAATCCTGAACGACCTTTTCTTTTCGTTCCACTACCTTGGAAAAATCGAAGTCATAGCTGGGGATATTGATGCCATAAATACTGGCTTCTTTTAAGGTATTAAATACAATTGCATTTTTATAGTAAGTTTTGGTCGGTATACATCCTTCTTGTAAACACGTTCCGCCTAGTTTTTTCCCTTCAATTAGGATTGTCGATAAGCCGTTGCGACTTGCTTCTAGCGCAAGTTCATAACCCCCCGGTCCCGCACCGATTACAATCAAATCAGTCATTCAAAGTATCTCGGTATTTGATTAGCGGTTTTCGGGCTGCTTGAACTTCGTCAAGGCGTCTTACAACCGTGTTGTGCGGTGCGGTTTTTAAAAGTTCCGGATTTTCTAAGGCTTCTTCAGCAATCTTTTTCATGGTTTCGATAAACGCATCAAGCGTTTCTTTCGATTCCCCTTCCGTCGGTTCAATCATGAGCGATTGATGGAACAAAAGCGGAAAATAAATTGTTGGCGGATGGTAACCGTAATCAAGCAAGCGTTTGGCAACGTCCAAGGTTGTAACGGCTTTACTGATTAAACCGTCAAAAACAACTTCATGCATGCAGATTGAATCAATCGGCAAGTAGTAGTGTTCGCGCAAGGCTTCTTTAATGTAATTGGCATTTAGAACCGATAACTTGGCGATATTGCCAACGTTTTCTTGGCCTAAGGTTAATACATACATATATGCTTTCAAGACAACCAAGAAGTTGCCGTAAAAACCGCTTACTCGGCCAATGGATTTTGGGTTATCAAATAATTGATAAGTTCCGTCGCTTGCTTTAATAACTTGAGGATTTGGCAGTAAATCCACCAAATCTTCTCTTACGCCGACTGGGCCGGATCCAGGTCCTCCACCCCCATGCGGAGTGGAGAAAGTTTTATGGAGATTTAAATGGACAATGTCAAAGCCCATATCTCCTGGACGGACTACCCCCAATAAAGCGTTGAGGTTGGCTCCGTCGTAGTAAAGCAAGCTGCCGTTATCGTGCAGCAATTTCGAAATCAACAGAATATCTTTTTCATATAAGCCTAAAGTATTGGGATTGGTCAGCATTATGCCTGCAATCTCATCGGTTAAAACTTGTTTTAAAGCATCAATATCGACGCAACCTTCCGAATTGGTAGGAATTTCCACCACTTCAAAACCGACGACGCTTGAACTTGCCGGGTTGGTGCCATGGGCAGAAGAAGGAACAATGACTTTTGTTCTTTTGGTATCGCCCCGGCGCAAATGGTATTCTTTCATGATCATAAGACCAATCAATTCCCCGTGCGCCCCCGCAAACCCATTAAACGAGAATTTCGCCATACCCGTCAATTCGCTTAACCAATACGATAACTCGTCGTAAACCTTCAAAGCGCCTTGGACGGTGGAAGCAGGTTGCAATGGATGAAGTTGGGTAAAACTATCGTTATTTACCAATTGTTCGTGAATTTTCGGATTGTATTTCATCGTACAGGAACCAAGCGGATAAAAACCTTGGTCAACCCCGTAGTTTTTAAGCGACAAATTGGTGTAATGGCGAACGACATCGATTTCACTGACTTCCGGTAAAATCGGCTCATTGTTGCGTTTTAGTTCTTCCGGAAGTTCGTAACTTGGAACTTTCGCTTTCGGCAGCGTATAGCCGATACGTCCGGGAACCGATAATTCAAAAATCAATTTATCGTACATCGCATTCACCTACCAATCTTGCCAATAAGTCGAGTTCTTCAACGGTTCTTGTTTCACTGGCGTAAAACAAGATTTCTTGGTCGCTTACCTTGTAACCGCCCAATATGCCTTTTTCTAATAAGAAACTTTGCAATTGGTTGACATCGCCTTGATATTTGAGCACAAATTCCTTAAAGAACGGTGCTTTGGTTACGGATTCGAATTTACCCGTTTTAAGCAAACGGTCACGCAAATAATGGGCATTGTTATAAGCTCTTAAGGCTACCTCTTTGATTCCTTGTTTACCCAATAAACTTAAATACGTTACAACATGAAGAGCCATTAAGGATTGATTGGAACAAATGTTGGAATTGGCTTTTTCCCTGCGAATATGTTGTTCCCTTGCTTGCAAGGTTAAGACAAAACCGCGTTTACCGTCCACATCCTTCGTTTGGCCGCAAATCCGACCGGGCAAGCGGCGCAGATATTTGGAGGTTGTAGCGAGGAAACCGACATACGGACCACCCCAATTAGGGGAAATGCCGAGCGGTTGCGCATCGCCGCAGGCTATGTCCGCGCCCCATTCTCTCGGTGTTTTCAAGACCGGAAGAGTCGCTGGGTCGACATTCATAATAAATAAAGAATTATTGTTATTAATTAAATCATTGAAACCTGAGTAATCTTCGATAATTCCGTAAAAGTTTGGCTGTTGAACGATGACCGCGGTAACTTCCTCGTTAAGTTTGGCTTTTAAGTCTTCCGTGGAAGTTTCGTAATCAACCGCATCAATCAATTCAACACTGATGCCACGGTATTTGGCGTAAGTTTTTACGACCTCAATTACTCTGGGGTTGAGAGTGGAACTGACCAATACTTTTGGACGCTTGTTTTGGGCATAAGCCATAAACATCGCTTCGGCGGTAGCGGTTGCACCGTCGTACATCGATGCGTTGGTCGCATCCATGCCGGTTAGTTCGCAAATCATGCTTTGCCATTCAAAAATATACTGAAGCGTTCCTTGGGAAATCTCCGGTTGATATGGCGTATAAGAGGTTAAAAATTCTTGGCGCGAAGTAATCGCCTGACTGACGCTGAATTGGAAAGGCTCATAGGTGCCTGCTCCTAAGAAACTAAGAAGCGGCTTGTTTTGACCCGCTAGGTCTTTAACCGCTTTTTTTAGTTCCAGTTCGCTGTGGCTGCTGGGGATATTGTAATTACGATTGTTTCTTATCGAGGGGTCGACTTGGCAAAACAAATCGTCAAGAGCCTTCAAACCAATTCGCTTTAACATTGCTTCAATGTCGGAATCGGTATGAGGAAAATATTTAAACATTTATTTGCACTCCGCTTGATATGTTTCTGGGTCCAATAAATTAGCCAGTTCTTGTGGATTGCTTAATTTTACCTTAATAATCCAATTGCCATAACTGTCGGAATTGATAACTTCCGGGTCATCAATGGCTTCTTGATTGACTTCAATAATTTCACCGCTTACCGGCGACATGAGGTCGGATGCGGCTTTAACGCTTTCGACAACTCCGAATTGTTGGAATTGTTTTACGCTTTCGCCAACTTCGTTTGCTTCAAGATAGACGATGCTACCCAAACTGTGTTGGGCATAATCGGAAATACCGATTGTCGCAACATCTCCTTCAACCCTAACCCATTCATGGGTTAGGGTGTACAATAAATCAGGTAAAACTTTACTCATTTTTACTTTTCCTCCTTATTTTATATATGTTTTATTTAAGAACTTTTTATTACGGACGACCGCTTTCACGGTATTTTTGCGGATTTGGACGTAAACGGTTGTGCCTAGTGCCCAGTAACCTTCATCCAGCATGGCAAGGGCAACCGGTTGGGTTTTGCCGGGAAGTAGATACCCTGTAGTGATATAGCCGACTTTTTCGCCTTGTTCGTTCAATACGTCGTAAGGATGGCGGGCAATACCGCGCTCCAAGAGTTCTAAACCCACGACTTTGCGTTTTAAGGGTTTATTAATCAAAGCTTCTTTGCCGAAAAACGCTTTTTCCTTATCAACCGCAAACCCCAAAGTCGCTTCCAGCGGGTTAATCGTGGAGTCGATTTCGTGACCGTAGAGCGGAAGATTGGCTTCAAATCTTAAAGTGTCGCGACAGCCCAATCCGCAAGGAACCACTCCTTTTTCAATTAGAGTTACAAAGAGATTGGCGATATCGCTTCCGTTGCCATAGATTTCAAATCCGTCTTCGCCGGTATAACCGCTTCTCGAAACCAAAAAGGAGCGGTTTATGATTTCCATATTGTCAAAATCAAACATCTTCATTTTGCTTAAATCGTAGGCGGTTAGTTCCTGCAAGACTTTCCATGCTTCCCTGCCTTGTAAGGCCAGTTGTGATGTTTGTTCCGAAAGATCGGTAACCGTAACATCGAAACCATGGGTTTTTTCCTTAATCCAAGCAAAGTCTTTTTCGAGGTTGCTGGCGTTTACGACTAAGAGAATTTTATCCGGATGATAGTGGTACATCATCAAATCGTCGACAATGTTGCCGTCTTCATAAAGCATCATGCCGTACATCATGCGTTTGTTTTGCTTGGGAACGCTGCTGGTAATCAGATAATTGGCAAACTTTGTGGCTTCTTTTCCTTCGATTAGAATTTCCCCCATATGGGATACGTCGAAGACGCCACACGTCGTACGAACCGCCAGGTGTTCGTTTGAAAGGCCTGAGTATTCCACCGGCATCAGATATCCGGCATACTCGACCATTTTGGCACCGAGTTTCAGGTGCTCATCATATAGAACTGTTTTTTTCACTGTTAATTCCTCCTTCTAACAGTAATGAGCGAATGTCATCATTGGTTGCCCCTTCAATATAATCGCTAAAGGAATGCTTATTAAGCACTTCCGAAATAGCTGATTCGGAAAAAGGAACATTTTTGAATTGTTCAGAGAATTCTAGAATCGGTCTTTTTTCAAAAAAGTCTCCGGTGATCGTCAAAGATTCGATGACGTTTTTCTTAACATATACAAAAGTTTCCACTTTCCCGTAAGCAAAGCGTTGGGAAACTTTTACGGTAAACGGTGGGTTTTTTCCTTCAATCCAAGCAGGATCCAAGTATTTTTGTTCGAGGGTTTTTACTTTCTGAACTTCTTCCGAGGTTAATTCGTACGTAAAAGTTGCGAAAAAGTTATTCAAATATTCCATCAGTTCGTACTTGGAAAGTTTGAGATAAGGCTTTAAATTGATTACCCGTTCGCTTACGCTTTTAATGCCTTTGGAAATAATTTTATCAGGGTCAACGGTTAACGCCTCCACAAGAAGCGCGATATCGGTATCGTACAAGAAGGTTCCGTGCAATACCGAACCCTTTGAGGTTTGCAAAACCGCGGTACCGGAAAATTTCTTTCCTAAAAAAAGCAAATCGTTTCGTCCGGAGAAGGTAATGTCCAGGCCTAAGTTTTTTAAGGCTTCAAACAGTTTGGTTAAGAATTTTTGATAAAGTAAATCGCGATTGTATTCTTGAGACAAGAATGAATACATAAAACAATTCTCATCCGCAAATATCGCCCCGCCCCCCGAAGGACGCCGGTAAATGGGAACGTTCTTAGCTTTGGCAAACTGCAAATTCACTTCGCTGTACAACAGTTGATTGCGACCGATGACAATGGATGAAGGAATGTCCCATAAAAAGAAAATGTCTTCGGTTAAGTTGTCAAGCAAATATTCTTCCAAAGCTAAATAAAACGATATTTGGTTCTGTCCCAAGGCTTTTAGATTGATGACTTTCACAGTTTTGTTCCTTCCTTTATGACTCCATTATATCATGAAAAATCATTGTTTTCAATTAAACCAAAAAAGAAATGAACCCAAAATTTTATCCACTTATATAACTTGCAAAATCCCCTTATTTAACGTATAATTAATTAGCATCGATAGGAGGTGCCTAAAAATGACCAAACGCTTAATTTCGATCATGTTTTTTATCCTAATGCTTTTTGTGTTAGGCGGTTGCGAAAAAGAAACGCTTGAACAAGCTAAAACCCAAGCTATTCAAGATTTATCCTCGTATGTCAACTTGGCTGATTATCCGGAAAACACTCAACCCCTGATTCAAGCCATTATTGATGATGCAACCGATGATATCAACGAAACTGATACCAAAGACAATATTAACCAAATCGTTAGCGACGCCAAAACAAAAATTCAAAAATTCTTAACCAAGAAGGCACTAGCTGAATACCAAAACCATGCCATTGGCGTCCTTAATCAATATATTGAAAGCAAAATCTATTCCCATGATAATCAAGAATTAGTCACGGATATCTTGAAATCGTACATAGCCTTGATAATTAAAGCAAATACCGCTCAGGCAATTGAAACCTTGGTAACTGAGTTCAAAAACGAAGTGGATCAAATTCCGCAGATAATCGATGAAATGAACGACGTAATAATTATCAACGATGACTACCAAGCGGTTAAGGGCGAAATATTGACTCATGCTTCAAATCAAAAAATGCTTTTTGTGGACTATGTCGGTTACTTACCTTATACCAGCAATACGAAAGTTTTTCAATGGGTTAACGGAAGTCTTGAGGAGAAATCGATCGACGATTTATACTTAGGGATGAAAAACCTTTACTTTTACATAAACCGAAATACGAGCCAAATCGATTATATCGTTATCAACGGCGACATTAAGCATGATGCGATAAAGGTGTTTATAAACCGTTCGACATCGATTGCTGGTGATAATGACCGCTATCATGCTTCGATTACTTTAACTTCGAGCGGCGGCATGCTTATCCGCAGCGGAAACGCCAAAGAAACCGAAAAAATTGACGCTTTTTCCAGCATTGCGATTCATAACGAACAAGGAAAAGTTACCGTTTATCAAAGCGGTTTAAAAAAACTTGAAGCGGAAATGGTAATTGTGGAACCGATTACCGATAAAATTACCGTTACTTCCATCAGCCGCAGTCAAGGGACTCCAAGTTATTACGGCCGGTTCGAAATCACTTGCGTCAATGGCAGTTTGCAACTTGTCAATAACGTAAACTTGGAAGACTACTTAAAAACCGTTGTTCCAAGCGAAATGCCAACGAGTTGGAACTTGGAAGCCTTAAAGGCGCAGGCAATTTGTGCCAGAACCTATGCTTTAGCCGACATGCTTAACCAAAGATATTCCGCAAACGGCTATCATGTTGACGACAGTGTCATGAGCCAAGTTTACAATAATGCGGGGGAAAATGCGCGAAGCAACCAAGCCATTTTGGAAACCCAAGGCCTTGTGATGCAATATAACGGTAATGTCATCAGCGCCGTCTTCTTTTCCACAGGAAGCGCCGCAACCGGACTGCCTGGCGATGCTTGGTTTGAGGGAACCAACCCCAAACCGGATAATACCGGTCCATACCACAGCACCTTGTTTGCTTTGGATGAAAACGGCAATCCGCTGACTTTTGATATCACGGATGAAAGCTCGATGTTGGCCTTTTATAAACGCATCAAAGTAGATTCTTACGATATGGATTCGCCGTATCAAAGATGGCATTACAGCGATTCCAAAGCAGGTATCACTTCGCAACTGAAAAACAACTTGCCTTCCCGCTATTTCGCCAAACCAGATCAAGTGTTGACGAAAGTGGGGGATATGTTTGAAAGCAAACCAATCCCATCCGATATCGGAACGGTAACCAATTTGCTTCCGGTTTCCCGCGGCGAAGGCGGTTTAATCACTTGTTTGGAAATCGTCACCACCAAATACACCTTCCGCGTTTACGGAGAATACAATATTCGGATGCTTTTTAGAAGTCTCACCATCGGCACCGCCAAAGGCACCGATACCAAATATTCAAATCGCAGCTTTTCTTTCCTTCCTTCGGCCTACTTTGCCTGTGAAATAGTCGGGGATACCATCCATCTATACGGGGGCGGATACGGCCACGGTACCGGCATGAGCCAATATGGCGCCAACAATATGGCCAACCGCGGCAAAACTTCCGCGGATATTCTAACATTCTATTACAATAACTTTGAGTTTGTAGATTGGGTTAAGGCGACGGAACCAACCATTAACGTCAAAGAAGTATTTAACCAATTTCCAAATTAATATATACCGGTTTGATACCTAAATATGAAGCGCTTTTGTTTAGTGAAACAGGCGCTTTTTTATTTGTTAAAAAAGTGACGAAGGTACGGGAAAACGAGAATAAACCATAAGAGCTATGGAGGAAAATTTTTTTACTATTTGACTTGACTATTTTCGAAAAAAAAGTATAATACTCGTGTTTAATAATACTAAACTTTATGTTTAATCATATTTAACAATTCCTTTTACAATAAAAGGCAATTTAATAAATAGTAAGGGATAATGAGGGTAAAATAAAAATGAAAATTGGAGCACGAATTAAAGATTTACGAACGCTTTGTGGATTAACCCAAGAAGAACTGGCCGACCGGTGCGAACTGACCAAAGGTTATATCTCGCAACTCGAAAACGATCTTACCAGCCCGTCCATTTCCACTTTGACGGATTTGTTGGATGCTTTGGGAACCGATATCAGAACGTTTTTTGCGGGGTACGAACAAGAGGAAAAAATCGTGTTTGGCGAAGACGACTATTTTGTCAAAGAAGACGAATCGTCGAAAATCACCTGGCTTGTTCCAAACAGCCAAAAAAACATCATGGAGCCAATTTGTTTTACACTTAAGGCCGGTCAGGAAACCATCGTCGACCTTCCGCACGAAGGTCAGGAATTTGGGTTTGTTTTGGAAGGAACGATTCAAATCAGCCACGGTAACAAACGTTTTGCCTGCAGAAGAGGGGAAACCTTCTATTATACGACTGACAAACCCCATAAATTAATCAATCCCGGCAAAACCGATGCCAAAATTATTTGGGTGACGAGCCCGCCGAACTTTTAAATAGACGTAAAAAAAATTTACTCTTGAGGTGATTTGGGATGCAGAAGGAAAATGGCAACAACCTAACAAACGGAAACGGAAAAAACAAAGAAAAAGAACGCGAGAACATCATTATCGAATTAATCGATGTCGCGAAAGAATATGATGGAACATATGTGGTGGAAGATTTTAACCTTTATGTCAAGAAAGGCGAATTTATCACCTTTTTGGGACCATCGGGATGTGGAAAAACGACAACGCTTAGGATGATTGCGGGGTTTGAGTTGCCCACCAGAGGAAAAATTCTCCTAAACGGTCTGGATATTACCCATTTGCCGCCCCACAAACGTCCCGTCAACACGGTGTTTCAAAAGTATGCGCTCTTTCCCCATTTAGACGTATACGATAACGTCGCCTTTGGGCTTCGTTTTAAACGCATCGAAGAAACCGTGATTGACAAAAACGGCAACGAAAAGACAATCCTAAGAAAACTAACCAAAGAAGAGATTGACGAGAAAGTTACGAGTATTCTGAAACTGGTCGATTTGGAAGAATTCGAATGGCGCCAAATCAACACCTTGTCGGGCGGTCAACAACAACGTATCGCCATCGCAAGAGCCCTTGTCAACGAACCGGAAATCTTGCTTTTGGACGAACCGCTTGGTGCTTTGGACTTAAAGATGCGCAAAGAAATGCAGCTGGAACTAAAAGCCATGCATAAAAAACTTGGCATTACGTTCATCTATGTAACGCACGACCAAGAAGAAGCGCTAACGATGTCCGATACGATTGTGGTCATGAAAGACGGACGGATTCAACAAATCGGAACCCCGACCATGATTTACAATGAACCGAAAAGCGCCTTTGTCGCCGACTTTATCGGCGAAAGCAATATTTATAACGGCACCTATTTGGGCGACAAAAAGGTACGCTTCCTCTACCATGTGTTCGACTGCGTCGACGAGTTTCAAAAGAACGAAAAAGTCGACGTTGTGGTGCGTCCCGAAGATATCCTTTTAAACGGACCCGGCAAGGGTAGTGCCGACGGCTTCTTGGTAAGTAAAATTTTTAAAGGCATTCACTACGAATACACGATGATGATCGGTAAAAACGAAGTCATCATTCAGGATACGCGCAATCTTCCGATTAACCGGATGGCCAGCATCACCATCGAACCGGAAAACATTCATATCATGAAAAAAGAATTTGTCAGCAATATCTACGACGGCTACATCACCAAGAACAATTTGGTGTGGTTTGCGGGGGGCGAATTTGAGTGCGACGTCACTCAATTAATCCCGAGCACCCTTTTGGACGAAGACGGTTATTTGGTTGATAAAAACGGCACGAGATACGATTTGACGGATGCGGACGTTGTGGTGGAAGTGGGTTTAAGCGATATCGAAATCACCGACAATGTAGATGAAGGCATCGTTTCCGGGGAAATTGTTTCCTTTATTTATATCGGTGACCACTATCAAGTTATTGTCAGAACTGCGGACGACGAAGATTTTGTGGTTGACACGGAATACATGTGGAATGAAGAAGACTTGGTTAGCGTGAAAATTGCTCCTTCCGCTATCAAACTCCGCTTGAAGGGTGAGGCAAAGCAATATGTCAAAGCTTAAGTTTCGCCGAAAAAACTTAGCGATTTTTTACACTGTCTTCTTAATCGTTTTTGTGGTAGCCCCCCTCTTGCTGATTTTCTATTATGCGTTCACCAATGATGCGGGGCAAATCACATTTCACCGCGTGGTCGGCTTTTTCTCCGATTCTTCCTCACTGAACGATTTATTGGTAAGTATTTTAATCGGCGCGGCCAATACGCTTCTTTGCTTATTAATCGGTTATCCGGTTGCATATCTACTGGCCAATCCCAAATACAACAAAAGCAAAATGATGTTGCTTCTATATGTCATGCCAATGTGGATTAACTTTGTCCTAAGAACTGGTGCAACCAAGGATTTGCTTTATTGGATCGGTATTAGCGGGAACAACCGTCCTTACGCCGCGACCTTAATCGGTATGGTTTACAACTACTTGCCGTTTGTTATTTTGCCGCTATATGCTACAATGCAAAAAATGGACCAAAGCCAAGTGGAAGCTGCCCGCGATTTGGGAGCCAACCCGGTACAAACCTTTATAAAATTAATTATACCGATGACAATGCCGGGAATTGTGAGTGCCATTTTGATGGTTTTTGTTCCGACAATGTCCTCCTTCGTCATCAGCAATGCTTTGGGCGGAGCCAAAGTAAACCTAATCGGCAATAACATCAACACATCCTTTAACTATTCCCGTTGGGGAGACGGATCATTTATGGCCATCATCATGTTACTATTGATTGGCCTTACCTTCCTCTTAACCAAAAATGTCAATAAAGAAGAAGGGCGGGGTAGTTTATGGTAAAGAAAATTTTGGCCAAATCCTATCTTTGGTTGATTCTGTTGTTATTGTACGCTCCGATATTGTTACTTGTATTTTTCAGTTTTACCGATACAACCACCATCGGTACTTGGAACGGTTTTTCTTTCAAACCGTACCAAAACCTTTTCGGCAACAAAGACATCATGACGGCTTTAAAAAATACCGTTATTTTGGCTTTAACCGCCGGTGTGGCTTCAACAATCTTAGGCACCGTGGGCGCCATTGGAATATTCTACAGTTCCCGCCGCTCCAAAACCGCCATCAACGCGATGTCGCAAATACCGGTGGTCAATGCCGAAATCGTAACAGCTTTATCTTTAAGAATTTTGTTTGCCTTTTTCAACATTAAACTAAGTTTTTTAACCCTATTAATCGGTCATGTTGTCTTAACGGTACCGTTTGTTGTTTTAAGCATTTTGCCGAAACTTCAACAAATGGACAATAATGTTTACGAAGCCGCACTGGATCTTGGGGCAACGCCATCAAGGGCCTTGTGGAGTGTTTTGATTCCGCAGATTGCCCCCGGGATTATAGCGGGATTTATCTTGGCTCTAACTCTATCGCTTGACGACTATATTATTACGGCTTACACCAGAAGCGATTCTTTTTCCACCATCAGTACGATTGTGGAAGGCGCGGTAAGAATCAGAGGATTATCGAACGCTTACCGGGCTTTGACAACCTTGATTTTCCTCGCCGTTTTGGGAATCTTGATTACCATGAACATAATGGCAGGTAAGAAAAAAGCTAAATTAGAAAGGAAATTATAACGATGAAAAAAGTAATTGCTTTATTCCTTGTGGTTTTTGGTTTTGTATCCTTCGGTTCTGTAAGGCTGGAAGTACAAGCAGCCGACTATGTGCTTCGGGTTTACAATTGGCAAGACTATATCGATGAAGGGAAAGACGAAAACGGCAATCCCCGGATCGACGAATTTGGCAATCCGGTTTCCAGCGTCATCGACGACTTTGAAGAATATTACCATCAAAAAACCGGTAAAACCGTGGAAGTTATTTATACAACTTATGAAACCAACGAAGTAATGCTCAATTCTTTAAAAACCGGCAATATCACCTATGATCTTGTTTGCCCAAGCGACTACGTAATTCAAAAAATGGTGCGCGAAGAAATGCTTGAGGAAATCGATTTGAGCATGCTTCCGAATTATCAACAATTTGCCTCGCCGTACTTAATCGAAATTTTCGAAAAATACGGTTGGGAAAATTACGCCGTCAACTATATGTGGGGTACGCTCGGCTTTTTGTTTAACCCTGACAAAGTGGATTACGACGACATTACTTCCTGGAACATTTTGTGGGATTCCAAATATAAAAACCGCGTAACCATCAAAGACTCCGTTCGCGATACATATATTATAGGCGTATGCTATGTTTATCAAGAGGAATTGAAAGAGCTTGCGGTTAAGTACCAAACGCAACAAATCGATGAAGCCCAATACAGTGCGGAAGTTACCAAAATCATCAATCGCCGCGACGATGAAACTTTGGCCCAAGTCGAAGCAGCTTTAAAGGATTTAAAGAGAAATATTGCGGGGTTTGAGGTCGACAGCGGTAAAAACGATATCAGAACTGGCAAAATTGATGTTAACTTCGCTTGGAGTGGCGATGCCATCTACAGTATCCAAACCGCTTTGGAAGAATCCGATATGGAACTTCAATACATCATTCCGTTCGAAGGCAGCAACATCTGGTTTGACGCTTGGGTTATGCCTAAAGGCGCCAACAAAGAACTCGCCCATGAATTCTTAAACTATCTATGCGACCCGGAAGTAGCCGCTCGCAACATGGAATTTATCGGTTATACCAGTGCGATTGCGGGGGACGCCATGCTTGATTTGGTCAACGAATGGTACGCAGTCGAGGACGGGGGTTTGGAAGTTGATTTAAGTTATTTCTTTGAAGGTACGGTTTCGGCAGAAAAATCGCTGAAAATCGAAACCGATCTTGCAACTTATAATGTGCTATTGGCCCAATATCCAACCATCGATATCATTGCCCGCTGCGGCATCATGGAAGATTTTGGCGACCAAAACGAAAAACTCCTTGCCATGTGGCAAAGAGTTAAATCCAATATAGTACCGGTTTGGGTATATATTGTGGCCGGGGGAGTAGCAGTTGGAATCGCCGCGGTGGTAATTATCAACCGTCAATCGAAACAAATGCGCATTAAGCGCCAAAAAGCGAAACTCGGAAAAAAATAAATTAGTTTCATAACCGCCAATTGGATAGAAATTTATTATAATAGTTTTATAATAGTCGTAAAAGGGGTGATAACATGATTACGGTATATTTGAAAACCGAAACCAGGGAATTAACTATTCACAAAAATATCGGTGATATTCCAATTGAACCATTTTTGGAACGGAAATCATGGATTCACTTAAAAAATCCGACGGAAGACGAACTTGATTTAGTGGCCAAGAAAACGGGCATCAACAAGGATATGTTGAGAATTTCCATGGATGAAGAAGAAACCGCCCATATCGACTTTGAGAATGGCGTAACCATGTTAATAGTCGATACTCCGGTTATCGACAGCGATAACGAATCAAGCAAATACTTCACAACCCCGTTTGGTATCTTTTTCAATGAAGACTATTTCGTCACGATTTGCTTAAAGGAAAACATGGTGGAAGGCGCAATCACCAGTCGGGGAATGAAAAACTTCTCGACCGGCAAGCATGTGCGGCTGACGATTCAATTGTTATACCAAAACGCCATCGCGTTTGTCAATATCATGAAAATGATTAATAAAGACTCCGAAGCAATTGAACACAAACTCCATCAATCGATGCGCAACAAAGAACTATTTGAAATGATGCATCTGGGCAAGTCCTTGGTCTATTTGTCTACTGGTATCAATGCCAATCAATTGGTATTGGAACGGTTCAAACGCTTGGACATCTACAAAAAGTATGAAGAAGATATTGCGTTATTGGAAGATGCCATGATTGAAAATCGCCAAGCGATGGAGATGTGTTCCGTGCATCGCGATATCCTTAATGGCACCATGGATGCTTTTGCCTCCATCATCAACAACAATGTTAATCATGTCATGAAGACTTTGACGGTTGTGACAATTGTGTTAACGATTCCGACGCTTGTTGCCAGTTTCTTTGGTATGAATTTAATTCTTCCTTTTGAACATAGCAAACTCGGCTTTTTGTACGCCGTCTTGATTTCGGCGGTTATTGCGATAATTTGTGCTTGGGCGCTTTTGCGTTACACTAATCCAAGACGTTAATAGTTGAAACTAATACCTGAATAAAAGGTCTTTAAAGAAATGTGCGTACAACAAACACTTCTTTTTTTGATAAAGATCGGCTAAGAAATTCTTTTACGGACTTGAGGTTTATTTAGTTTAGGAATAACTTTGGGAATATTAAAAAGCCGAAAATAAAAAAAAAATAAAATAATTGTAGGGGGGCTAATATGAAAAAAGAATTTTTAAAAGAATACACGATTGATTTTGTCTTTTGGGTAATCATCCTGGTGCTTAATTTGATTGTGGTTTATATTTCCTCAGGGAGATTATTATTTCTTCCTTTATTATTAATTGTACCCCTTGTTTTCCAATTAGCAAATATTTTCCTTTTTAAAAGCAAAAGCAACAGATTAATTAGTTATCTTCAATACATTACCGTTTTTTTACCGTCATTTGTATATTACACAAGCTGTTTTCTTTGGTTGGGTTTTGCTTTAATTGCAAGTGATATGTTGTGGTTTTTTTTAATAGTTTTATCCGTGTTGCCTATGATAGCTGTTATTATGAAAGATTATAAAATTTACAAACCAAGGATGAACAAAAATTCCGGGAACCTTACTTAAGAGGTTCCTTTATCCTTTTTAAAAAATTCAAGTTGTATTTGATTAAATTTGCGAAAAGGGGAATAAAATGGTATAATTCTTGTAAGAATACTAGGAGGTTTAGACATGAAACGGTTCCTATTTATATGTATGATTGGGATTTTTCTTATTGTCGGTTGTACCGTTGATAATCCTTTACAAAACGAAGTAAATCAAATATTGATTCCGGAATCGGTAAAACCCGGATATCTTTTGCCTATTAGTGAAAACAACGATACTGTTTATACTTGGGAAGTTGAACCCAGCCATTTATTGGGTGAAGACGGAGGCTTTTTAGCTTTTGAAACAGACTATCCGGTTACTTTAAAATTAACAGCTACAAAAGGCGGAAAAGAAGTTAACAAAACGTTCACGACGACTTTAAAAGCGGTTGACGAAAGTATCTTTATCCAAGCTTGGGATTATTTCCGCCCCAATATCAATTCGACTATTACACGCGATATTTCTTTCCTTCAAACACCATATCGCGGGGTCGAAATCCGTTATGAATCTACCAATCCCGATATTATAACGAGTGACGGGAAAGTCACGAAACGTACCTATGATCAAACCGTAACAATCAATTGTTATTTGATATATCGAGGTCTAGAAAAAATGTATTCCAAAGAAGTTACAGTTACGAGATATTCCGACAGCGCCTTAGTCAATTTAATCAAAGAATGGGTGCCAACCCAAGTCGAAGCTTTCAAGAATGGCGAGATTGCCTCTTTACCGGTAACTCATCCGGAATTTGGCGGGCGTATCCGCTGGTTATCCCCCAATAATGATTGTTTAATCGTCGAAGGCCATGTGCTTAAAAAAGCTGCACCACAGAATTTTTACTTGGTTTCAGACATCTTTTTTGGCAGCGACGATTTCCGGATGACTTTCCCAATGGAAAACTTTACCGGCGGCTCCACTGATGCCGAAATTCTCGACGCTTGGTTGCCAACCCTTTTACCAACTAAAATTTTGGGATCCAAAAACCACCTTCAACAAGAAGGCGAATGGTTAGCCTTAAAATACCAAGAACGGACCAATGTCGGGGGTGTTTTTAACCGAATTGACGGTCAAATTCCTGATATCATCGAAAGCCTAATTGGCACAACCGATGAATCGTATATCGGAAAAGTTTCTTCTGGTGTAAGAAACAATGTTTCTCAAAGTTTCCTCGATCAAGAGTTCTATCCGGGGTACCAAATGCCGAACAATTTAAACATTCTTTGGATTGTTGTTCACGAATCGGGTATGCCGGGTGAGGGACAGGATGCGGAACTTTTGAATCAGGTTATGCATCAAAAAATGATTAATAATTCCGCAAACAGTTCTTGGCATTATTCGGTTGATGCTTATGAAATCTATCACCATATCCCTAACCACCTTCCGGCTTGGCATGCAAGCGACGTCTCAGCGTCCGGAGGGGGAAATCGCAACGGTATCGGTATCGAAATGTGTATCAACCAAGACGGCAATTACGAAGGCGCCATGCACAACAACGCTAAATTGATTGCTTATTTACTTCATGAGTACAATATGACGATTGCCAATGTCAGACGCCATTATGATTTTGCGCCGGATAAGAAACAATGTCCGAGTTATATGATTCGAACCAATCGTTACAACGAATTCTTGGATATGATTAACCGCGAATACATCGCTATGGAATTGTTGAAAGACGCAAGCGTCGAATGGACTTTTGACCGCGAAGATTTGTTTGTTTTCGGCGGAAATGACTTGTTATTCAATATCGCCGTAAACGAACCTACTCCGGTTACCATTAAACTTCGTGTAACCAAAGGCAGTTACACTTTTGAAAAAGAACAAATCTTAATCCTAGGAGGACCAATTAGTGAATAAATATTTAAAGCTTAATCCGGAAATTGTGGATGCTTTAAAAAACAATAAGCCTGTGGTTGCTTTGGAATCGACCATCATCAGCCACGGGATGCCTTATCCTGAAAATGTTCAAACCGCACTCGAGTGCGAACGCATTATCCGCGAAGTTGGCTGCATTCCCGCTACCATCGCCATTTTAAACGGCGAGTTGGTTGTGGGTTTGTCCGTGGAAGAGATTGATGAACTGGGAAGAAAAGGGGCAAAAGTCATCAAAACTTCGCGCCGGGACTTACCCTACATCGTAGCGCAAAAAAAAGATGGGGCAACAACCGTCAGCGCTACCATGATAATTGCCCACTCAGCAGGGATAAAGTTTTTTGCGACTGGCGGTATCGGGGGAGTGCACCGGGGAGCGGAATCCTCCTTTGATATTTCCGCCGATCTTGAAGAATTGGCCAAAACCGATGTTTGCGTTATTTGCGCGGGAGCCAAAGCTATTTTGGATTTGGAAAAAACGCTTGAGTATTTAGAAACCAAAGGCGTTCCGGTTATTGGTTATCAAACGAATTATTTTCCCGCCTTTTATACCAGAAAAAGCCCTTATGAATTAACCTTAAGAGCCGATTCGCCTAAAGAAATAGCTTCATTGGTTAAAGTGAAAGAAGAGTTGGGCTTGCAAGGAGGAACGGTGGTAGCCAATCCTATTCCTAATCAATACTCAATGAACGAAAAACTGATGAATGAGGCTATCGATAAAGCGGTTGAGGAAATGGAAAAATTGGGTATCAAGGGAAAGGAAACAACGCCTTATTTGCTTCAAAGCGTAAAAGAAATAACCCAAGGTCAAAGCTTAAAAGCCAATATCCAATTAGTTTACAACAACTGCTTGTTGGCTGCCCAAATCGCGAAAGAGTATGTCGAACTTAAAAAGTAAAATTATCCTCTATCACAATTACCTGATCTTAATCTGGTGGATAATTGTTCTTATCGTTTTTAGGTTTATCAATAATTTTCACTTTCAACACGGCAGTTCGGTAATTTTTCTTTTGCTGTTCTTTTTACCTCCTTTATGGTTAAAACTGCTTAGTTTTCGCCATCGCCGAAGGATAAAAAGACAAAAAGCAGCCCGAAAAAGCGGTTGCTTTGTGCAAATTAAAAATGATGTGACAACTTCTGTTTTTCAGTCCAACCTGGTACAACCCCTAAAAGGGCTGTTCGGTTGGGTGCAAGTTGATGAGGGAGCTGCAGAAATTGTCATTAATATTAACAATCAAATAAAAATCGTTTTTGATGCCCATAAGGCAAACGTTTCCTTAATCGATACTTTTGTTAAGTATAACTTCTACTTTAGCAAAATGTTCGATGATTTATCCAAATACGATTCCCGGGGATTTGAACATTTCCCCACCGAAAAACTTTATGCAGCAATCCTAACTCTATTAAACAACTTGGTCGGGGATTTGGTCTACGAAGAAATCCGCCAAGGAAGTAAGGTCTTAGGCTGTGTGCTATTTAAAAAAGAAACAGTCTTGTACAAAATTGTTGATGAACCAAAAAAAGGGCTATTCGCCCCCAAAATCAAAAAAGATACCAAAACATTTAATCTTGGAAAACTCAAAGAGAAAGCTTAGTTCTTAAGTTTTGCTGCTTTGAGTTTTTTTATTCAGAAACCAGCTTATTGGTGGTCAGATAATCGATGTCTTCTTCGATTAAGCGATTGGCAATTTCCACATCGTCAACCGTCCAAACCCCAATCTTTAAACCGTTGCTGTGGAAAAGTTCAATTAAGGGTTTGGTAAGTGATTTGTAATTTATGCTGGGGTTTAAGCGATAATCCAAGCAGGTTTTTAAGTAATTTGGACTATATTTTCGGGTTAAATATTGAAGTTCCACAAAGTTATCAATGGCTCTTAAACTGATTAAGTGTCCGATGTTAAAGGAAATGAATTGAAAAGAAGTTAATCCGGAATTTTTTACTGTTTCATATATTGCTTTTATATCTTCCACTCTGACGTTTTCTTTGATTTCGATAATAGCTGTCTTTTGATATTTTTGGCAGATGCTTAAATAATCGGTTAAAGACACCGTGGTTTGGGTAGAATCGTCCAAAAAAGGAATAGCCTTTATTTCTTCAAAAGTACTTGCAGAAATTACTTTATCGACCCCGGTCAAACGTTTTAAGTTATCGTCATGGGAAATGACGATTGAGCCGTCCTTGGTTACTTGAATGTCGCATTCAATACCTTCGAAATTGCTTTGACCCGCTGCTTCAAAGGCTTTTAAAGAGTTTTCGACGTGTCGGGAAGAGTATCCTCGATGCGCGATAAGGAATGTTTCGTGGTTATTGATTAAGTCGCTTGTCTTATCGCTTGTTAGGAACACCCCCAACAATAGAACAATAGCAGCACAAGAGAAAGTAGCCAACAGCGCATACATTAAATTCTTTTTCATTCTGTTCCTCCGGTAAAGATGTAGTCAACAGGGATTGAAGCGTATTTGGCCAAGCTATTGGCGTTATCCGTGCCAATGCAGCCGACCTTTAGTTTATATTCATGGAATAAGCCGGTAATATAAATCATTTTTTTCATGAAACCAGTCACTTTCATCAATAAATCAAAGTGATACTTGCAACAGTCCAAAAACAATTCGTCGGAATATTCGTTTGTCTCCCACAACAATTCCAATTCCAAATCTTGGTTTCTTAGGTACACCAAGTATTCCTTTTTGGCTGAAACCAAGGTAGTTTGGTAAAGAATTTCTTGTGCTTTTAATTGTTCGATTAAGTAATCAATTTCTTTGAAAGTCGTATTTCGGTTGATTTTGACAAAGATTTGCTTTTGATACCGAATAGCTAAAACCAAATAGTCGGTTAATTCGATGGTAGATTCATTGGGAAAGTTGAAAAAACCCAATTGTTTCAAATCCGCCAAAGTATATTGGTCGATATAATAGTTTGTTCCCTTTTGTTCCAAGTAGGGTTTGTCTGCGCAAATAGGATAATGGTCCTTTGTAAAACGGGCGGAAAACAATAAACCATCGAAAGGACGGTTGGCCGCAGCCAAAAACGCGCGATAAGAATTAGGGGTTTCTTTTACGGAATAACCGCCATTCGCAATCCATAATGTTTGCATACCCAACCTCCCAAGTCAATAATCTTCATCTTTAGTATAGCATATTTTTGCAAAAATGCCTGAGAATTGAAAATGATATTTTTTTAAATGTGCCTATTTTTTGCAAAAAAATGCAAAATCAAGTATAATAGTATCGATATACTAGGAGGATTAATTCATGCGTAAGACTATCAAGCATTTGATGACCATTTTAATTTTCACTTTTTTTTCCTTGATTTTGATTTCCTGTACCGATAAGGTTTTAGATATTGCCATCGATGAAACAAGCATCCCGGAACACATTACCATTGGTACCTTTGACATAACGGATTTAAAATTAATTGTTACCAAAGGCAATTACGATACCGAAACCATACCGGTAACGATTTCGATGATCAGTGCCACCGATAATGCTAAATTGAACACCGTAGGCACGCATGAAATTGCAATCAACTACCGAAATCTCACAACCAAAGTTACCATTACGATAAATGCGCCAAGCGAGGAAGAAATCAACGAGGTATTGCAAAACGATTTAGCGGAAATTACGATTCCTGCGGTTATGACGAATCTTTTTCCTCTACCGTTAAACGGTTCATACGGCAGTACCATCACTTGGACTGTAGACAGCCCCGCCATTACCATTTCGACCGGCGGTACGGTTTCTTTAACCAGACCGCTTTACTTTGAAGAAGATGTTGAAGTATCGCTTCAAGCCACCTTGGAATATTTTGGAAAAACGCTAAATCATACCTTTAATACGGTTGTTCCCAAACGGGCAAAAGACGCAATCGATGAACAAATCGAAAGCGTGGCTTTGAGTTTAGAATTACCACAACAAATCGAAAATACTTTGGCTTTGCCTTTTAATGGGGGCGAAATAAGCGGCTTAAAAATCGAATGGTTCAGCAGCCATCCAGACATCATTGTCATTAACAATCAATTGCAAACCGTGCAGGTGCTGTCTCCGGAAACCGACACAACGGTAACATTATCCTTTGCGATACATTACCAAAACCGCAGTTACAGTCACTTTGACGATATTACAGTGACTGTCAAGAAAGGCGTTACCGCTGCTCCTGCTATTACCAATCCTTCCATTGAAGGAAACATTTTATCCTGGACGGGAGTGGAAGGTGCCGAAAGCTATTCGCTTTATGTTGACGGCGCACTTATTACAGTTGTCGATACCCCTTCCGTTGCTTTGGATACCCTAATTCCTTTAAAGGGCCGTTTTACAATCGGAATTCAAACCAATGCTTTTGGCGATTTTGCCCCAAGCTTAATCGTCGATATCACTTATAATCATGTTCCTGCTCACGTAGAAACATACTACCAAGAACTTGACTTTGATTTGGTTGGGAATGCTTTGAAAATGGCTCTGAGGGAGTTGTTGACCGTAACCCACACCACCAAAACGTCCTATGCCAGTTTGCGTCAGCATATGCAATATACCGATGCATCTTTAACCGATGACGGTAAAATCCTCTTGTTTTACTCAAGAATTGAAGTTGACAAAACTTGGGACCAAGGGCTAACTTATAACCGCGAACATGTCTGGGCCCAAAATTTAGGTTGGTTTACCGAGTCGGGAGCGGGTTCTGATCTTCATCACATCCGACCAACCGACCCATCAGTCAATTCCGCCATCAGCAACCGAAAGTTCGGTAACGTCAATAATGGCACCCAATTAAAATTAAGCAAAAAAAACGGCGGAGGGGTAATCGACGGTTATTACGAAGGATCATACTTCGAGCCGGCGGACGAAGTCAAAGGAGATGTCGCACGCATTATCTTTTACTTAATGACCAGATATCCGGAAAGCGATTCTTACACTTTCACCAGCGTGGCTTATAGTTTGGAACTATTGTTGGAATGGAACGAACTTGATCCAGTCGATACTTTCGAAGCCCGACGCAACGACCGCACTTGGGAAATCCAAGGTAACCGAAATCCGTTTATCGACTATAGTTTTTTAGCCGACCAGATTTGGGGTTAAGTGATTGAATTGTTTCTCAAAAAGAAGCCTAAATTTAAAGGCTTCTTTTTTGCTTTTTCGAAAGTTTTTTGTAAAGAAAAACAAAGGGGGAATGCGCAATATCTTAACGGAATGGCGGTGAAATCATGTTTCCTAATAATTGTTATATGACCAGGCAAGTAAGCGAAGAAGTCCCTTTTTCTCTTCAACAATTAATGTGGCGTTTAATTTTTGAATTGGGAAAATTCACGGAACTCGATTACTTACAAGTCTTTTCCTTTCAAGCGTTTAATCCTCAAAACGAAACGCTCACTTTAATTCATACCCAAGAAGAACCTGAGTTTTACGCCGAACACTTAATCAAGGTTCCTACTGCGGTGGGAAGACGGTTGGAGAACCGAAAAATTTATATTATCGATGATATCGAGTATGCCACCATGCTTTTTGCGACCGAATATTAATTTTTGTTATGTTTGACAAACCCTCTTGATTAAACTATAATGTAACTATCAAAAAATAGGAAAAAGAGGTTGATACAGTGAATTATTTTTTGGAAGGCCATAAGCGGAAAAATACCGGAACTTACAAATGGGATGGACAAAAAAATCCGAACGCTCTTCCTTTTTGGGTGGCGGATTCAGATTATGAAACTGCTCCGGAAATTGTGAAAGCCTTTATACAGCGCAGTGAGCAAGGGCATTTTGGCTACCAGATGTTACAGGACGATTATTATCAAGCTATCATCGGTTGGCATCAAAAAAGGTACGAAACCAAAATTGCCAAAGAATGGATAATTCCTATTCCCGGGGTAGTTGCCTCCATAAAACAAGCGCTTGAACTTTGGACAAACCCCGGCGACAAAGTCTTAATCCAGACCCCGGTGTATTTTCAATTTCAGCGGGTCGTTACTTTGTCGAAAAGAATTCTTGTGGAAAACAAGTTGCGAATTGAAAACAATCGGTACGAAATGGATTTTGAGGATTTGGAAGAGAAGTTCAAAAATGGCGTCAAAATGATGGTGCTTTGTAGCCCTCATAATCCGGTTGGTCGGGTGTGGCAAAAAGAAGAACTTGAACAAGTTCTAACTTTATGTCAAAAATATCAAGTCCTTTTAATCAGCGATGAAATCCATGGCGATATCATCATGCCAAAATACCGCTTTGTTTCCATGAACAGTTTGACGAAGGAGGAACATTTGGTCATGGTGAGTACAGCCCCCAGCAAAACCTTCAACCTGGCGGGGCTAAAGAGCGCTTATGTTATCATCAAAAACCCCCAACTACGCAACAAATACCAAGAACATTTAACTTCCGCTTTTTTGCCGGGGCTAAATGTTTATGGAATTTTGGGAACGCAAACGGCTTACACTAAAGGAGAAAAATGGGTGATTGCCCAAAACAAACACCTTTGGACCAACTATAATTATTTAAGGAAAAAACTAAGTAAAGACCTTCCTCAAGCCCAAGTGGCAAGTTTAGAAGGCACATACCTTGCTTGGATTAATTTAACTTATCTAAACCGCACCAGTCAGGAACTGGTAAACTGCTTATCTCAAGAAGGCATAACCGTTAACGACGGCAGCACTTTTGGAGCGGACTATCAAGGCTTTATCCGGTTTAACCTGGCTTGCAGTTTTCGTCAGCTCGGGCAAGGAATAGATATACTCATCAAAGCGATTAAGAAAATAGAAAAAGCCCCTAATCAGTAAAATCAGGGACTTTAAAACCTTGGGGGATGATAAAGGCGCCCGGAAACTTAAAGGTTTGGCTTGGGAAATATCTTTTTTCCAAGGGAAGCCATTTAGTCAAAAAGGCTTCATAAATTTCTGGGGTCGACCTTGCTTTTAAGCGCTCCTTTTGCGTTTCTTCATCCACTTCGCAATAAGCCAATAAATCGATGAAAGGCTGAAAGACGGGATGAAAACTGTACACTCCTTCAATAATATAAATCTTGTTGGGGGTAACATTGACTTCTTTAAAGGAGTTTTCCGTGCAATCGAAACGTTTGTACGTGGTTAATTTTCCTTGTTTTAAGGGAACTAGCACTTCTTTAAGCAAACGTTCGTAGTGGATATTTCCTGCGGGGTTCTTCAAACGCTTTTTGGTGCGTAACTTCGGGGGCAAAAAGAAATCATCAGTGGAAATGACTGTCGCCTTTAAATGGGCGGCTAAATATTGGGCAAGAGTGGACTTGCCGCTGGCTGCGGGACCCTCAATCGCAAGGATGACTTGATCTTGCGTTTGAAGGAGTTCCGCTATTTTTGTTTTGAGATCGTTAACGATTAAATAAGGGGGAACGGTTGAGACATGAAGCAAGCGATAATGGGGGTCGTAAAGAGTTTTGAATTCTTTACTATGGGAATACGGAGGGGTTAAGTTTTCTTCAAATAGACTGGGAATGTCAATGATTTTTAAGTTTATCAGTTCTTGAAACATTTCCAAACATTCTTCAAAAGAATAATCATGGATGAACCTCATTTTGGCAGTTTCCCAAAACCCCTTTGCAATGTCTTTTATTTCCTGTTTGGAACGCTGCCCCAAATCAATTCTCATCAGTCCGTTTCCCAATATTGTATAGGGTTGGCGAGGACGGTTTATAGCGCTGGTTTCTTGTTTAATGTTTTGGATAATGCTGTCCAAAGCGGATTCGGTAAAAAAATGTTTTGGTCCGTAATAGGCTTGATAGAGCATTTTTAAAAGGTCGGTTTTTCTGGATTCGGGATATAATTGATAATGGTAAATTAAATTGGAAACTAATTCACCAATGGGTGAGGATAATAGTTTTTGAAATTTGTTTTGAAGTTCTTTTTCTTTCTTGGTAAAAGGTACGGGATCAAAACCGCCTTTGGAAAACGGGTTGCAACGGAGTATCCGCCACAAGGTTAATAAAGAAGCCTTGATAAAGGAAAACTTGGTATATGCGTCAAGCCCATATTGGGAACAAGTCGGATAATATTTGCAATGTCCGCTGCCAATCGGGGATTTGGTCTTTTGGTATGATTGGATTAATTTAATTGCTTGTCGGTTTAGTCGGTTTGGCTTTGACATAAAAAGCAACTCCTTCACGGTTAATTATACTATATTTTTAAGGGGAACATTGTTTTTTCACAAAAAATGTTACTTTATAAAAAAATCTTGGTATGGTTTAATTAAGGTTCAAACCCCAATTAATCGTTTTATTTTGGTTTAAGGAAATTTTTTTACAATATATAAAGTCAAAGGAACAGTTACCCCTTTTTTTTAAAGTAATTGGAGGTTGAGTAATATGATAAAAAAATGGATTTTTATCGGTATTATCTTTTATTTAGTTTGGGACTAATGCTTGGTTGCCAGTCAAGTATGAAAATAACCGATTTTGCAGGACTGAGTGATTTGCCCAAGAATCCGGTTCGAATTGTTTTGGGCATTAATTTTCTTACTTTCAATGAGGAAACGGTTTTTATACCGCGAACCAATCGAATACGCGGTGCCAAAGGAAAAAATCCCGGAAGTCGTCGACAAGCTTTTTTTAGGTAACATACAAAGCATTCAGAAGGACGTTGCAATCGACCCATCGCCGATTTTCCGTTATCTAATTCTTTACGATGAAAGCGAAAAAATGTGAAAAGGGGATTTGGGGTTAAGGCCATACAATAATCGTTATTTTGACCCGGACAAAACACATCGCGACCTTATAGAATTTTTATATTAGGCGGTTAAAATTGAATAAACAAAACGATTTTTAAAGAAAAAGGAATATAAAAAAATGCTTTATTGCGAGCTGTTGGCTAAAGGTCAATTGCTCGCCTTTTATTTTTGCCAAAAATTGCGTTTTAAAATGATTAAAAAGTATAATATGGGGAAAGAATAAAACGAAATGATTTACCTGGTTTTAAGCATGATTGCTTTGCAAATATTTTTTCTACTTATCAAGGTGCGCTTACGAATTGTCAAACGCGATGACTTCAATGTTGATTTGATTTTAAGCCGAATCTTTAACATTCGCATCGATTTGGATGAAAATGATTCGCCAAACAACGATTCCTCCAAACAAAGTTTGAAAGAATCAATCAAACAGTTTTTGTTTTATTGGGAAGAGAGGGATTTTTTAAAGGCCTTGGCCAGAAGATCTTGGGTCAATAAAGTTACGGTGATTCAAAGGCGCAATATTGATGACCCTGTATTGAATGTTTATTGGCTTTTTTTACAGTGGCAATTTTTAAGTTTAATTCATGTTTTGATTGACCGTTATTTCGTTTTTCAAAAAAACCGTTATTATCAGGTTGTTTATAGGGAAAAAGAAAGCAATGAACGAATTGTTTTGGAAATCGAAATTGAAACAAGAATTTTTTATATTCTTTATTTATTGGTTAAGTACCCCAAAAGCACATCGAAAGTGCTATTTAGAAGGAAGGAGCGTGTTTCATGAAAGAACATCCGATTAGCGAATTACTTCAAAGCGTCATCAATAAAATGGGAACCATGGTTGATGTCAATTTGGTGGTTGGCGATGCGATTACCTCGCATGAGTCGATTATCATTCCGGTATCGAAAGTTCGTTGTGGGTTCATTAGCGGCGGATTTGACCAAAAGAAAAACCGTTTGGATGGCGACGATGCCTACCCATTTGGCGGAGGAGCCGGGGGAACCATTCTGATTACGCCGGTAGCCTTTTTGGTTTGCCAAGAAAAGGAAGTCAAAGTTTTGCATTTAAACGAATCGTCCCATCAATTTGACCGAATAATCGATACGATTAGCAGGATGATTGAAAAAGCCTTTACTAAAAGGGCAGAACAAACCAAAGAACCGGAAATTTATCAAGTGGAAAAATAAAAGATTGCCATAAAGCAAACAGAACCCGTTTGGTTCAATGTGCTTATGGCAATTTTTTTTAAGGTTCCCGAAAACATATATATGTTATGCCCTCGTTGTTGTACTTGTTGGCGCCGTCGGCCTTTAAAAACTTTGCAAATTTATTTCTAATATCGATATATCCGGTTACAAAGTAAACATTTCCCGGAATAAATGCTTTGATTTGTTTTTGCCTCTGCAAAGTTCTTAAATAGCTTTCTACGTTTCTTTTAATCACACCGCCCGTTCCGGTTGAACCGTAACCATGGATTACTTTGGCAATAATTTTGTTTCTTGTTTTCATTTCGTCAATGAAAAACTTTAACTCTCTCATCGCTTCCTCCACGGTGTAGCCTTGCGATTCGATGTCGAGCGTATCGATTTTAAAACGGTTGCTGGTTTTTGCCACAATCTCCCCCACTTTCTTTTCTGCTTTTTAATGCATTATACCAATAATCCCGGTAAAATAGGACGAAAAAGGTAACATTTTTTGCTTATGCAATCTAAGGCAAAAAAAAGTAAAATGTGGTATAATAAATTGAAAAAGTACGATAGAGGTGATCCATGAAAGATGTAGTTATCATTGGTGGTGGAGCATCGGGTTTAATGGCGGCTATTATCGTTAAAAGCAAAGTCCAAGACCAGGCAAATGTCACCATTTTAGAGCGTCTGGAAAAAGTGGGTAAAAAGATTCTTGTTACCGGAAACGGCCGATGCAATTTCACTAACAAGCATGTATCGGAAAACAAATATAATAACCCCAGTTTTGTCAAACCGATTTTGAAACAGTTTAATGTTTCCAAAACGCTCGAATTCTTTAATTCGATCGGTCTATTATATCGAATGGATGAGGCGGGTCGCTACTATCCCCTTTCCGAAAATGCCAATTCTGTCTTAGATGTTTTGCGGAATGAAGCAAAACGCTTAGGAATTGTGGAAAGGGTAAATTTCGACGTAAATAGGATTTACAAAAATAACGACCGTTTCGCGATTGAAAGCAAAAACCGTTTAGTTCAAGAAGCCGATTATGTGGTTGTAGCCGCCGGCGGGAAAGCCGTACCGGTTCACGGTTCCAACGGTTCAGGCTTCAATTTGCTTAAAAAACAGAAGATGAAAATAACCGATTGTTTTCCCGGCTTGACCGGGGTAATTGTTGACGAAGGCCAAGTCAAAGGCTTAAGCGGTTTACGAATGAAAGCAAAGGTCAATTTATACCTTAAAAAGACTTTTAAAAAGGATAAAAAAGAAGCAATTTGGACCGAAGACGGGGAAGTACAATTTAAAGAAAAAGGTTTATCCGGCATTGTCGTCATGCAACTCCAAAGCCAAATCGCGCGAAAATATTCACCAAAAGAAGTCAAAATATCTTTGGATTTGATTCCGCACATGACCGAAGAAGAAATAGTCGACCATCTTGAACGGCGTTTAGCCCATATCGGCAATGAAGAAGTGGAAAACTTCCTAACCGGAATGTTCCATAAGATGTTGGTTCGCAATATCCTCAAACAACGCTGCAAAATCCAATTAGACGGCTATACCAAAGATTTGACGAAAAAAGATTTAAACAAAATTGCCAGCGCCATCAAAGAATTTGATTTTGACGTTAAGGGCTATTACGATTTTGATCGTGCGCAAGTTACGGTTGGCGGTTTGGACGTCAAGGAAGTGGTGCAAGAAACCCTCGAAGCTAGGAAAGTTTCGCGCCTTTATGTTTGTGGGGAAGTATTGAATGTTGACGGGGAATGTGGCGGATTTAACCTCCAATGGGCTTGGTCCAGCGGTTATGTCGTCGGAAATGCCATTGCCAAAAGAATAATCGATAATGCGTAGAATGTTATGAAAGAGATTAATCAAACCATTAACCAAATCGCCGATTTAATTGATTCGCTGGCAATGGCTTATTATGACGAACATAGTCAAAAACGCCGTCTTTACTATTTCGAAGCCCTCACAAAAGTGTTGGAATTTTTGCGTACCGAAGATGAATGGATCAATACGCAAGAGGATTCCCATGATTTTATCGCTTTACTGAAAAGAGGTTCGCTTGATATAATTCAACAAGCTCTCTTTTTTGTTGAAGTAAAGGGTCTAAAACACCAAAACTATGTTTTGGATTGTTTGGTTCCGGACGGTATTTCTCTATTGTCCGGATTCATTTTGGCGCCATTCCTTGATTACGAAAACCCACAAACCGTGGTGGGTGTTAATTTTGGCGTCGGTCACTTTTTCTTTAACCAATCTTTGATATGGAAGCATCCTAATCTAATCTTTCAAGCAATCGAAAATGATGAATTGATTGGTCGGTATTTAACCGAAAAAGCCTTGTTATTGAATCAGCCTTTGGAAGTCAAAAAAATAACCGATTGGAAAAAGCTAAATGACTATAGCGATTTGGTTATCGGCGATATCCGTAGCGAAGTCGTGTTAAATCCCTTTCAAACGATTATTGAACTGGAAAGTTTAACGAATGCGGAAGCAAGTTTGTATTTGGTCGATGCTTCGTTTTTTAAGGGTCCGGGAATAAGCTATTTCAAAGAACAAATCAACAAGGTTAGCCAACTTGCGGCGTTTGTGCTTTTGCCCGATGCTTTCTTCCAAAACGAACGCGTCAAAAAAGCATTCTTAATTCTTACCAAAACAAAAAAAATAACCGAAATGGGCGTCTTTGCTTTGCCGAACATCAATGACTCCCAATTTTTACAAAAGACATTATCGGACATCAGAGCATACATTAAGGAGTGAATGAAATATGAAAAAAATAATGGCTGTGAATGCGGGGAGTAGCTCGCTAAAATTCCAATTACTAAATATGCCTATGAAGGGTGAGGGGAAAGAGGAAGAAGTTTTAATTGAAGGATTATTCGAACGAATTGGGTTAGATTATGCTCAAATTACGATTAAATTTAAACCGGACGGAATCAATTTAGTCAAAGAAACCAAAAGAGTGGATTTGCGGGATCATGCGACGGCGGTAAAAATCTTAATTGAGACTTTGATTGCCAAAGGCATTGTTTCAAGCATCGACGAAATCGACGGTGTCGGTCACCGGGTCGTTCACGGTGGGGAAAACTTCAAAGACTCCGCCATTATCGATGAAGCAGTAATAAAGGAAATCGAAAGAATCTCCGATCTTGCCCCGCTTCATAACCCTGCCAACTTAATCGGCATTAAAGCATTCAGAAAAATTTTGCCGAATGTTGTGCAAGTAGTCGTGTTTGACACTTCATTCCATCAAACCATGCCGGCGGAATCTTATATGTATGCGGTGCCATATGAATGGTATGAAAAATACGGCGTTAGAAAGTACGGTTTCCACGGTACTTCCCACAAATATGTTGCTATGCAAGCGGCTAAATACTTAAAAAGACCATTGGAAGAATTAAAACTTATTACTGCTCATATCGGCAACGGAGGATCGCTTGCGGCTATAAAGCAGGGCAAATGTGTCGATACTTCGATGGGCTTTACTCCTTTGGCGGGAATTCCGATGGGCACGCGTTCCGGTTCGATTGACCCGGCAATCATTGAATTTATCGCCAAAAAAGAAAACTTGGATATTCATGAAATAACCAGTATTCTCAATAAGAAATCCGGTTACATCGGCATTTACAAAGAATCAAGCGATGCCCGGGATTTGCGGGATGCCCAGGAAGCAGGCAACCAACTTGCCGATTTAGTTATTAACATGCAAAACAAGAGCATCTGCGATTTTATTTCCAGCTATTATGGTTACATGGGCGGACTTGATGCGATAATCTTTACTGCCGGAATCGGTGAAAAATCCCCTCAAACCCGAGAAGAAATATGCGACCGCTTGTCGGAAGCCTTCGGGGTTTATATCGATAAAGAATTAAACAAAATCAAAGGCGAATTCTTGGATTTGTCGCTCCCTCATTCCAAAGTCAAAGTTTTGGTCATTCCAACCAATGAAGAATTGATGATAGCTTTAGACGTCATGCGTTTGGGATACGGTCAAACTCAAATTTAAGAAAGATATAAGTTATCAAAACCCCGAAAAGGGGTTTTTCTTATTTTAGGACCCTAATTGTTTCAAGAAAGAATGCACCCTCGAAATACGTATTATCGGTATGAAAAGAGGTGAAGAAATGAAACAGACCGTAATCATTATTTTGATTGTTACACTTACCTTAATTTGGTCCATAAGTATTCCAATGCTTGTGTTTGGGGAAGATTCTGTAAGTATAGAAGAAGTAAAAAAACCCCTTTGGGCGGTGGAAGGCGTAGACGCTTACGAACAATTAACCTATTCGGGGTACCAAATTGTAAATAGTAACGTTAACCTTGGCCAACCGGGTGATTACTTGGTTACCTATCAAGCAGTTGACGGCACTTTGGTGAAAAAACCAGTAACGGTTTTCCCTAAGGATAAAAATGAATACTTTTTGGAAAATGCTTTTGTACCCGAAGAAAATCCCACCTATTATGATGAACTGTATGCCAGTTGCATGATTGACGAAAAAACCTATGCATATGCTTACAAATACCATGAACGTAATCCTCAATTTCCTCCTCACAATGTTTTTATTAACATTATGGAGGAAAATACCCTCAAATATTCGTTGCTTTTATATTACAACACCTTTACCGAAGTAACCCAGATGATCTATGATTCGGGTTTCTTGGTAGGAACAGGCCGTTATCGTACCATCAAAGGCGAATGGGTTCTTTGGATGTTTCGGGTTAATTTGGAAACACGAAAAATCGATCGGATTGAATTGTCAACTAAAGGTGAAGTAAAGGGAATGGATCTTGTGGCAAGCAATAATTCGTACTTTTTGGCAGGTTGGACGACTTCCAATGAAACTCCGTTCGACCTAGGACGCAAAGGCAAAGATGCCTTTTTGGCGCAAGTCGACAAATCTTCGCTTTCCTTAAAAATGGTCAAAACCTATCCTCTCGAAGGCGACGATTTATTTTCCCATGTGGTTCTGAAAGATAATTTTTTATATCTTACGCAAAATTACAATCCGTTTCCGGACGGAACCTATGCCCAATTTAAAACTGTCAAAATCGATTTTTTGGGTAATATTATTTCAGAAATAAAATATCAACATCCCTATCAGTCAATTCCCTTAAACTTTCTAAAAACCGGCGATAAAATCTATTTGCTTGTCCGTTATTTCCACTATGCCAACCAAAGTTTTAAAGAAACCTTATATCAAGTCGAAGCCGATTTAACTTTTGAGGTAGCGGATGGTTTTAAAAATCTCGAAAAGAATGTTGTGGATATATATGTTACGGACAACGGTTTCTTAGGTTATTTAACGATAAATAACAACCAACCGTTTATCCATTATAAACAACTTGGACAAGAAACAGATTTAACCTGTTATCAATTAAAAACCGAAAATATTCGAAACCCGCAGTTTGTAAACGGCGGTTATCGTTATATCATCGCAAACAATCCGGAAATTCTACAAACAGCGGTGGTCCAAATCGATTATTTGAAAATCGATTCCTGGGGTTGCGAAGAAGTAACGGAAAGAGGACCCAAACACGATTACCAAGCGATGTTGAATCTCGAAACGATTTGCCATGATGAAACACAATCTAAATTGCCTGAATCTTTGGCTTTGTTTGGAACCTATCCGGGTTATTATGTTTTTACCCATGACATGGTTCAACTGGTTGTGGGACGAAATTGGGTTGTATTGCCTTCGGTGAGCGTGGAGAACAATCAAGTTTATGACGTGGGGGTAAAAATCGAATTTAACGGTTTGGGAAAACTTAACGGAGAAGAAACCGTGAGCGGTATTCGCCTAAATCAAACCGGTGACTACATTTTGGAATTAACCGGAAAAGACGGCCAAGTCATTTCGAAAAAGTTTACTGTTGCGCAAATCTCGCTCCAAGCAGGAATTAGCGAACCCCAAGAAAAGCCAGACACGAAAGTAACCGTTGCAGAAACGGATACCGAAGAAGCCCGTTTTGATTTTATAAAAAACGTTGATAACGCCGGCAACTTCTTAACTACTTCCGAAAGCGATTGGGTGTGGCTGCTTCCTCTAAGCGCTTTGATAGCCGGGGCGGTTTTTGTGGCCCGCATGAAAAGGTGATAACGATGAAAAAATATCGTTTATTGTTAATCCCATTCATTTGTTTTTTGTTTTTAAAACTACCGCTTTTAAATCCTTGGGCGTATAGCGAAGTTACGGAAGAAGTTTTCTTGGACAAAGTTTTTACCGAAGAACAAATTAGGGAAATTTGGGGCGATTATTTTCTAACGTTATCAACAAACCAAGGAAAAAACTTGATTAAACTTTACTATAATAAGAGCCTTGTTTTAACGATAGAGGGAATTTATCAAGCACATGCTTGGGAGAAAGACTATTTGTGGCTGGCTACAGCCGATTATCTTTACAAAATAAGTTTGAATAGTTTTCAAGCGGAAAAAGAAGCGCATTCATACGGTACAATCAATCAAATGCAGATACATGATGCAAACCTTTGGCTGGTGGGCGAAAAGGATAACGATGCTTTAATTGTTAAAATGAACTATGCTTTTGCGGAACTCAAGACTTACTCTTTTGGAGGGGAAGCATTTGAACAATTTACCCATTTGTTATGGTTAAACGATATACCTTATGTCATAGGTCAGAAGGATGCTCATAGTTTGAATGGCCCTTTTGCCAATGTCGGAAGCCAAGGGGAAAGAAAACCTTTTGTTTGTCGGTTAAATAGGGATTTCCAAATCGAGCAATCGGTTTACTTTAACCATGAAGCAGGAAGCGAACACTCTTTCGATGCCTATATAAACGCAACCGGAATCTACTTCCTCTTACAAACCAAAAGCGCCTATCATTATTATCGATTAGCTTTAGATTTAACTTGTACGGAACATATACTGTGGAATGATTTGGAAAAAATACGGGGAATATTATCCCCGAGTGGTTTTTTTGTTTTGTTAAAGGAAACAACCGAAGGTGTTTTTTGGGATGTGGCTAATCAAATGGTTGAAGATGACAAAACGATAGCTAAGGGCCAATTAATCGACTTCGGTATTGAGGAGGGCTGTTTGGTCGCTTATTTGAAAAACGGCGAAGAAATAATCAAAAAAACAATTGAGGAATATCACATCAACCAAAATGAACCGCTTTTTCTTTCCTATCTGGATGAAGAAGACCTAACGAAAAATATCGATGTTGAATCTTATTTTGAACCTTTAACTGTCAAGGTTAAGGAAGTTGATCCTTTTTTTGTGAAGACCCTGCCGGGTGAGTATTTAGCAACCTACGTAGTCAACCGTTTAAACAAAAAAACCATCGAACTTACGCAAAAGGTGATTGTTTTACCGTATGTCAACGTCATCAATCAAGGTGTATACGGGATTCCTTTTACTTTGGCTTTTTTTGGCAAAGGCCATTTAAATGGCGAACGCATTCTGAGCGGATATACCATCGAAACTCCCGGTGAATACGAATTGGTAATTTTAGACGGATATGGGTTTGAAGAAACTTTCCTGTTTTATGTTGTTGACAATTATCCTCGAAAAGGTGGTCACATCTTAGCGGATTATTATGTTGAAAAAGGTAAAAGTGTTTCGGTTCAAGTGGAATTGGCTTTTTTTGTGGAAATATCGCAAATAATTGTTAACGGTTCTTCGCATCCATTTACGAAAAACGATAAGACTTTAATGTTGGAACTTTTCCCCAACGAGGAAGGAGTTACTGCTTTTGAAATCACGCAAGCTATAAGCAATCAAGGTCAAGTCATTCCGATCAATAAAACCCTTAGGACAGCGGTCTTAAGAAAAGCACCGGAGATTATCGTCAAGGAAGAAGCGACCGATGCTTTAAAACTTACTTTTGACGTAAGAGATCCGGATAATAGTTTGGCGGCACTGGAATTAGTAGTATATAAAAATAACCAGGCAATTGTTACCAAGCAAATTTTTTTGGTAAATGAGAAATTGGATTTAAATTTACCAGAAAAAGGTATATACCGAATAGAAATCAATTCCTTGGTGGAACGGGGCAACGGAATCATGCAAAGAAAACAGCTGTTTATCTATCAAGGTTATTTTGCCAAAACGAAAGTTTCTTTCGCCAATATTACCTTTAACCGATCCGGAAGGTTAATTGAAGAGGTTATCTTGGAAGTAGATACCACAAGTAAATCCATAAACCCTCAGGAAATAACAGTTCTTTCTCAAAACATCACTTCCCGTTATCAGAAGAAAAGCAATTATTTTACTTTGACAATTTCCCTGGGGCTTACCGCTCTGATTGTTGTGCTTTTTGGGGTAAATCTCTTAAAAAAGAGACGCGACAAATTTAGGGAAAATGACTAAAAAAAGGCCAGATTTCGCGAAGAAATCTGGTTTTTTCTTTTATCTACTTGAAAAGGAAAAATGATTATGATATACTAAAATAAAAAAGGAAGTGATTGCCAATGAGGGTCGTACCGTTGTATGTCATGACGGAATACTCAATGTTTCAGTCCTGTTGTAGAATCGCCCAATTAGTCGAAGAAGCCCACAACAATCACTTTACCCACCTTGCCATCACTGATGAAGGCAATATGCATGGTGTTTTAAAATTTTATCAGGTATGCAAAAAAACGAACATTGAGCCAATCATCGGGTTAAAACTGAAATATCGTTATGAACAGGAATTTGATTATTTATTGCTTTATGCGATGAACAATTCCGGGTATTTTAACCTTATGCAACTGGCAAGTTTAGCCAAAATAAACGATGGTTTTGTGGAAGGGGAACAATTGTTTGCCGGTTGTCGCGATTTGATTGCGATTGTTCCCGGAGCAGAATCCAAGCTTTTTTATGAATTGATTAACCGAAAATATAAAAAAACGGAAGATTTAAAACAATATTTCCAACACCTTTATATGGGCTTAAGTTTAAACGAAACCGAAACAACTTTGTTGGAAAGTTTGCAACAGGCTATTTCAAACCTTAATCTTCCTTTGATTGCGCTTCATGGGGCTCGTTACCTGAACCCAGACGACAGGGAATTATACCAAATGCTTAAGGCTATTAAAAGCGGTACTTTAGCGCCTTTACCTCCCAGCGAAACCGATTTATTCTTTTTTTCCCAAGACGATTACCTTCAGCGGTTTTCGGGTTGCGAAGAATTACTTCAAAATACCCAAAAAGTAGCAGGGCTTTGCCGTGTGGAAATCGATTTTTCTTCCTTCCACATGCCCGAGTTTGCTTCCGATATTGATAGCGACTCATATTTACATTCCTTATGCGTCAAGGGTTTGGCGAAACGCTTGAGTTTAACGAAAAAAGAACACTTACATGAAACTTATTACGAACGCCTGATGCATGAGCTGGCCACAATCAAAATAATGGGCTATTCCGATTATTTTTTAATTGTTTGGGATTTTATTAAATATGCTAAAAACGAAGGGATATATGTCGGACCCGGACGTGGTTCCGCCCCCGCCAGCCTTGTCAGTTACTGTTTGGGGATTACCCAAATCGATCCGCTTGATTATGGATTGTTGTTTGAACGATTTTTGAATCCGGAAAGGATTACGATGCCCGATATTGACATCGATTTTCCGGATGATGCTCGCGATACGGTAATAAAATATGTCGGAGAAAAGTATGGCCAAAACCGCGTTGCGCATATATGTACTTTTGGCACTTTTCAGTTAAGATCGTCGATTAGGGAAGTAGCCAAAATCGTCAAATTGCCGGAAACCAGGTTGAATGAATTACTAAAAATTATTGGTAGCAGCGACGAATCCTTAGAAACCATTTTAGCAAAAAATGCTAGGTTAAAGAATCTGGTCGAATTATACCCCGATATAAAGCAAGTAATAACCTTAGCTTCAAAACTCGAAGGTTTGCCGCGCAACACCTCGACGCATGCGGCGGGGATTGTGATTACCAAGGATAATTTGCTTTACCATACTCCTCTTGATAAGGGGATGAACGGGATTTACCAAACTCAATATGAAGCAAGCGATTTGGAAGTTTTAGGGCTCTTGAAAATGGATTTTTTGAGTTTAAAGAACCTTTCCAACATCAAGAAGACTATCGATTTAATCCAAAACGACTTTCCGGGGTTTTCCCTGCCTAATGATTTTCGGGATGCCAAAACGTTCAGGATGCTTTCCAACGGGTTGACCACGGGAGTGTTCCAATTGGAATCCCAAGGCATGAGAAAAATGTTGATAGATTTAACCGTTAATCATTTCTCGGATTTAACGCTTGCCTTGGCTTTGTACCGGCCTGGTCCGCTGGAAATGGTTCCGCAGGTAGTGGCAAGGAAAAAAGGAAAAGAGCCAATCAATTATCTACATCCTGATTTGGAACCGATTCTGAAAGAAACCTACGGAACGCTGGTGTATCAAGAACAAATCCTATTGATTGCCAGAAAATTTGCCGGCTATACTTTGGGACAAGCCGATGTTCTGCGTCGAGCGGTAGCCAAAAAAAACCGCGACGTTTTGGAAAAAGAACGGCATCCGTTTGTGAATGCGGCTGTCAACCGGGGTTATAAAAAAACGGTAGCGGAAGAGATTTATGATTATATTGTTCGGTTTGCTGATTATGGATTTAATAAGGCGCATTCTGTTGCTTATTCCCTGGTGGCATATGAGACGGCTTATTTAAAAGCCAATTTTCCTCAATATTATCTCGCTGTTTTGATGAACTCCGTGATTGGGTCCGAGAGCAGTTTGGAAGCTTTCCTTAAAGAAGCCAAACAGTTTAAAGTGCAGGTATTGCCGCCGGATATCAATTTAAGCTCTGCCCACTTTTCGGTCGAAAAAAGGACCATTCGTTTTCCACTTAACGGAGTTTCGGGAATCACCAAAACCAAAGCTGAACAAATACTTGAAGAACGGAAAAACGGTCCGTTTAAATCGTTTGAAGACAGCGTAAACCGTTTAAAGAAGATTTTGCCGGAAAACATAATCGAAAACTTGATTTTTAGTGGCGCTTTTGATACCTTTGGTTTAACTAAAAAGACGATGGTTGAACATATCTCAACCATTATTTCCCGCAGCGAATATTCCTTTATGAAAGATTATGATTTAATTAAACCGACTTACAGCGATATCGAATACCCTTTGGGAACGCTTTTGGAAAAAGAAAAGCGCATGCTCGGTGTCAATCTTCAATATAATTTATTTGATCAATTTAACCACCTTTACCTAAAGCGCCGTTATTCCAAAATTGCTTCGGTAAAAACCGGCAAAATCGTTGATGTTTTGGGGATTTTAACTAGGCTGAACCAAATTACCACCAAAAACAATGAGCAAATGGCTTTTGGAACTCTTAAAGACGATAGCGGCGAAATAGATGTTACCTTCTTTCCTAGTGCGTATAAGCAAGCGCAATTAACCGCAGGAATGTTAATCGCGATTCGCGGACGCATTGAAGAAAGGAAAGGTAAAAACCAATTGTTGGCGGAATTAATTAATGTGAATATAGGAGGTAATTATGAAAGTACTATGTTTTGACATCGGTGGTACCTACATAAAGTATGGAGTTGTTGAAAACGGTAAAGTAATTGAAAAAGCATCCGTAAAGACGGATGCAGCATTAGGTCAACAAGCGTTGATTTTGAGATTGTTGCACACAACCCGCGAAATGATGAAAAAACACAAAGTAGAAGGCGTAGGGGTCAGTTGTGCCGGTTCAATCAATATTGAAACGGGGACGGTAATCGTTGCCCCTGAGCATATTAAAGAATTTATCGGGCTAAACTTTAAACAAATCTTTAAAGACAACTTTGGTTTGGAATGTTTTGCAGATAACGATGTCAACTGTTTTGCGGTGGCGGAAGGGGAATCCGGAGCAGCCAAAAAGATGAATAGTTACTTGACGATGACAATCGGTACCGGAATTGGCGGAGCTATTGTTATCCGTAAACAAATTTGGCGCGGTTCTTTCTATAATGGTGCCGAATTTGGCCGGATGTTTATTTCGGACAAAAAGTATGAAGCGATTTGTTCGACTGCTTCGCTTGTTCGGGCAGCCCGTAAAGCCGGTTTATCCGTCAATAACGGTGTCGAAGTATTTGAAATTTACGATAACAAAAACCATGAAAAGAATGCTTTGGCGGTTAAAATTGTAAAAGAATTTTATCAAAACTTAGCTTTCGGTATTGCTAATCTATTCTATATTTTTGATCCGGAAGCCATCATCATTGGGGGCGGAATCAGCAATCGTCAACGTCTAGCCAAAGAAATTCGCCAAGAATTAAAGAAAATCTTGGATCCGGCATTCTTTAGGAATGCGGAATTGTTAAATGCCGAACATGCCAACGATGGAGGCATGATTGGTGCATATTACAACTTTGTCAAAGCATCCGAAAAACAAGAAAGCGAGAATTAATTCATGAATGACTATACTGCGCAAAAAATAAGCCAGTGGAAGAACTATGCAAAGTTAGATCCTTTATTAAAAAAAGAATTAGAAAGTCTTAGTCCGGAAGCCTTGGAAGACGCTTTTTATGAAGATTTGGCTTTTGGAACCGGAGGCTTAAGAGGAATCATCGGGGTTGGAACCAACCGAATGAATATTTATATTGTCAGAAAGACCACCCTGGGATTCTATCAATATTTGGAGGAACATTATCCTGACTTAAAGCGAAAAGGCGTTGTGATTTCCTATGATTGTCGCCACTTTTCGCAAACTTTTGCCAGAGCAGCTTCGGAAGTCTTAGCTTCCAGGGGTGTTAGAGTCTATTTGTTCTCGGACTTAAGGCCGACACCGGAACTCAGTTTTGCGATTCGCCATTTAAAAGCAGCCGGCGGCATCATGATTACTGCCAGCCACAATCCGCCGATTTACAATGGTTATAAAGTTTACGACCATGAAGGATGTCAATTGATACCGGAGTTTGCGGATGAGGTGATTGCCAAGGTTAACGAAATTACCGACCCCTTTGCGATTGAGGTGGTACCGTTTGAACAACTCGTGGCCAGCGGAATGATTTCCTTAATTGACAAAACGGTGGATGAAGTCTTTTTGGCTCGCGTATCGCAAGTTCCTATGCACTTTAATGTGGAAGTCAATAACAAGCAAAACATCAAAATTGTCTTTACACCGCTTCACGGAACTGCCAGTGTTCACATGGTTAAGCTTTTGGAAACGCACGGGTTTAAGGTAATTCCGGTCCAAGAACAAATGATACCGGATCCAAACTTTTCCACTGTAGTGAGTCCAAATCCGGAAGAAGCAAGTGCCTTTGCCTTAGCCATCCGCTTAGGCGAAGAAGTGGATGCGGATTACTTGATAGCTACCGATCCGGATGCCGACCGAATGGGGATAGCTGTTAAGACCAAAAACGGTTATCAACTATTGACCGGCAATCAAACCGGTGCAATCATGCTATATTTCCTTGCTCAATATAAAACACGCAAGAAAAAAGGCGTGGTTTTCAATACAATTGTTACGTCCAATCTTGCCAGCAGAATAGCGGAACACTTTGATTTGCGCCTAGCTCAAACCTTGACCGGCTTTAAGTTTATCGGAACGGAAGCCAAACGCTTGGAAAAAACCGATGAAGAATTCTTCTTTGGGTTTGAAGAGTCTTATGGATATGTAATCGAAGATTTTGTGCGCGACAAAGACGCTCTTCAATCGACGCTTGCTTTATGTTATATGGCCTCTTTCTATAAAGAACAAGGCAAAACTTTGCTTGATGTTCTAAACGAAATCTATGAGAAGTTCGGTTATTACCTAGAAGACGTACATAATATCACTTTAATCGGTTATGAAGGCAAAAAAAGAATTGATGCTATCATGCGCTATTTCCAAGAAGCAAGATTTGAGGAGTTTGCGGGAAAGAAAATTGCGATAATGGAAGATTACGATAAAGGTGTTCGTTATCAAGAAGGTAATGAAAATCCACTCACGCTTCCTCAATCATTGGTTGTGAAAAACATTTTTGACGATGGTGGTTGGTTTGTGCTTCGTCCATCCGGTACGGAACCAAAATTGAAAATCTATATTGCCATTGTTGGCAAGACCATAAGCGATGCCAAAAGTTTCATTGACAAATTAAAACAAGAAATTATATCCATTATTGAAAGGATTTAGGTGAATAAATGTTAAGAGTCAATATCAAAGAAGCTCTAAGGTTTATCGACCGAAGCGATTATGCTCCCGTTCAGGAAACTGCCGAAAAAGCACGCAAAACTCTCCTCAGCAAAACCGGAGCGGGAAGCGAATATTTGGGATGGTTGAATTGGCCGGTTGAGTACGATCAAAACGAAGTTTTGCGCATCATGGAAGCAGCCAAAACCATACAAGCCGACTCCGATTGTTTAGTCGTTATCGGCATTGGCGGGTCTTACTTGGGGGCAAAAGCGGTTTTAGTTAGTTTGGAACCGTATTTTCCTCAAGAGGAAAAAAAGTTAGAAATCATTTTTGCCGGACATACGCTTTCGCCAAGTTATTTGGAAGAATTGTTAAATTATCTTGAAAATAAAGATTTCTCTATCAATGTCATTTCCAAATCCGGAACAACTACGGAACCGGCGATTGCTTTTCGTTTCTTAAAAAATTTGCTAATCGACAAATACGGCAAAGCAGCCTATGAACGGATATATGCTACTACTGACCCAAAAGTAGGTGCCCTTCGCACGCAAGCCAAGGAATTGGGATATCAAACCTTCAATGTACCAAGCAATATCGGCGGCCGTTATTCAGTTCTGACCGCCGTGGGATTATTACCTCTGGCTGCGGCAGGAATCGATATTTATGCTTTGCTTGAAGGAGCAAAAAAAGCGCAAATCGATGCTTTCACCTTGCCTTTTACCGAAAATCCTGCCATGCAATATGCCAGCATACGTTATTTGATGGATCAAAAACTAGGCAAAGACATCGAAGTATTGGTTACCTATGAACCAAAGTTAAGTTATATTTGCGAATGGTGGAAACAACTATTCGGTGAATCGGAGGGCAAAGACCAAAAAGGACTCTTCCCTGCCAGTTTGGTGTTCTCGACTGATTTGCATTCACTTGGCCAATATATTCAAGAAGGCAAACGTACGATGTTTGAAACAGTCCTTAGTATCGCGGAACCTTTAAGCGATATCGAAATTACCGAAGAAGACGACGATTTGGATCAATTGAATTACTTGGCAGGTACCAAGGTTGAAGAAGTCAACCGTCAAGCCATGAGGGGAACGCTTCTTGCCCATGTTGATGGGGGAGTTCCTAACATTCAAATCCAAATGCATGCTCTTGATGAAGAAAATATCGGCTATTTATTATATTTCTTCATGTTTAGTTGTGGCTTGTCGTGTTACATGACCGGAGTAAATCCGTTCAATCAGCCGGGGGTCGAAAGCTATAAACGCAATATGTTTGCTTTGCTAGGCAAAAAAGGTTTTGAAGAATTAAAACAAAAATTAGAAAAACGTTTAAAAAACGATTAATAAAAAAAGACGCTTTATTTGCAGGTGTTTAGGCAATTTTAGCGTCTTTTTCATTTAGCGGAGTTATTTTTTGGACCATATAGATGAATGGGGTGTCAAGTAAAGCCACAATTGCTTTAACTAAGTAGGTTGTTAACATTACTTCCCAAAAAATGATTCCTGTATAAGTCTTGTTTAAGCCGAAAGCGATAGTGACAAAGAGGATTGTATCGACGGCTTGTCCGATTAAAGTTGAACCGGTTTTGCGAAGCCACAACATTTTCTCCGCGGGCCATCTTTTTTTGATTTGTTGAAAAATGGCAATGTCCAATAATTGACTAATCAAATAGGCGATTAGACTGGCGATGAAAATTACCGGCATCAATTTAAAGATGGCGCTTAAACTATTGTTAATTTCCGCAGTATCCGGGGTGCCTTGAAACAATAAAGCGATTTGCATGATGATTACGCTGCTAAGGTTTATGAAGAAACCAACGAAAACGGCTTTTTGGGCTGTTTTTTTACCATATTTTTCGTTAAAGATATCGCCCGCCAAAAAGACCGTTCCATACATGATATTGCCCAAGGTAGCTGTAATGCCAAACAATTCAATTGTTTTCATAACTTGAATATTGGCAAGAACCGTTGCCATTGCTACCCAAGCAAAGAGTCCGATTTTGCCAAACAAGTAATAACATAAAACAATCAAGCCAAAATTAACGATGGCAAAGATAATCCAAATCATTTCATTTGTCATGGTAAACCTCCAAAAGATAATGTTTCCAGTATTGAGTTATTATATAACATTTCTTGATAAATTGGCTAAATTTTGATACAATATTTAATAAAGGTAGGTGCAATATGGCCTTCAAATTTCAATTACTAAAAAAAGATCCTAAATCAATGGCGCGTTTGGGAATCATCCAAACCGACCATTCTACCATCGAAACACCGGTTTTTATGCCGGTTGGAACGCAAGCAACGGTAAAAACTTTAACCAAAGAAGAACTCGAAGCAGCGGGTGCTCATATTATCCTCGCGAATACATATCACCTTTGGAATCAACCGGGACATAAGTTAATCGAACGAGCCGGCGGTTTACATAAATTTATGAATTGGGACCGTTCGATTTTAACCGATTCCGGCGGTTTCCAAGTTTTTTCCTTAGCTGATTTTCGCAATATCAAAGAGGAAGGGGTTTATTTCAAACACCACAAAAGCGGAGCGCCGTTATTCTTATCGCCGGAAATCGCCATTGAAATCCAAAATAGTCTTGGAAGCGACATTATGATGAGTTTTGATGAATGTCCGCCATATCCTTCCTCGCGGGAATATATGGAAAAATCGGTGGAAAGAACCATTAGATGGGCTAAACGGGGACAAAATGCGCATCGGAATGCAGATAGGCAAGCCTTGTTTGGAATCGTTCAAGGGGGAGAATACCAAGACATCCGCGAATACTGCACCAAGGAATTGGTGGCAATGGATTTTCCAGGTTATTCCATTGGCGGTTTAAGTGTGGGCGAACCAAAAGAAATTCAAAACAAGGTTCTCAGTTATACTACACCGCTAATACCGGAAAACAAACCGCGTTACCTCATGGGGGTTGGTTCACCGGGAGCGATTTTGGATGGCGTGGAACGCGGCATCGACATGTTTGATTGCGTGCTTCCGACCCGGATTGCCCGTCACGGTACCGCAATCACTTCCACCGGACGCTTGCTTCTAAAAAATAAAGAATTTGAAAAAGATTTATCACCGGTCGATCACAAGTGTACTTGTTATACTTGTACATATTATACCAGAAGTTACATCCGTCACTTAATTAAAGCAGGGGAAATCTTGGGGATGAGGTTATTAAGCATTCATAATATCCATTTCTTGTTGCAACTGATGGCCGATATTCGCCAAGCTATCAAAGAAAAACGCTTTTTGGAATTCAAAGAAGCATTTTATGCTTCTTACGGTTTAAACGAAAGCGAGAGCGATTTCTGATGAAAAAATTAATCTTTGCTATCCTTTTGATACTGCTTATTACGGGTTGTGCCTGTCAAAACCAAACGGTTCCTTACGAAAACGGCGTGACGTTATCGATTCCTCAAGATATCAGGGAACATTTGTTGGAAGGAACGACCATACCGGAAAAACGCTTTGATTATCCCGGCACTTTAAATGTGGCTAGTTTCAGTACGCCGGATCGGTATTTGTTGGCGGAAAATGACCACTATAAGGTAAGCGAGGCTCTTGCCAATCATTTTGCCACTTTTGGTGACCAGTACATCAATACCAGTGTTAAGGAACAACCAAACGATGACGGTTATGCACGCTTCGGTTCGGAAAAACTTCCTATTGATCCTCCTGCCAAGTATTCCACCGAAATAAAACGGGTGGCTTGGGACGAATTTGGTACGAGATATTCCTATCAATTCCGCACCTTCACGAGCGGAGGAAAATTGTACTATACTTATAGCTACACCACCAATACCACATTGATAATGGAAATATCCTTAATGGTGATTAGGCAAAACGGAAAAAACAAGTTGGCTTTAATACCTTTACCGTTTGATACCCACTATGAAGTGGGAAAGAACCTGCAAACCGATAAACTGATAAAAAAAGATACTTATTTAGACGAAAAATATTATACCTTCATCTACCCTCCACACTTGGATAATCTTAGTTTGGCGGAAAAAGAAAGCCAAATTAAGGATTGGTACACGACATTTTGCAATGGACACTACGAAAGTGACCAGTTTGTGATAACCTATCTAAACCAAGAATTTGCAATCATTTTCGGTCAAAAGAAATTATCCAAAACCACCAACACCGAACAAGATGCGTTTTCAGTTAGATATTTAAACTAAAAGAAGATTAAGGCTTTAACCAACAAAAAATGGATAAAGCCTTTTTATTAATTAAAAACGCATCAATTTATTAAAAAAATGATACAAAATGTATCAAAAAAACAGAAAAATTATCATTTTATTTGACTATTGTATTATTTATAATTATAATAATATCGAAAGGGGAATCAGCATGATTTTTAAAAAATTAACCTTGCATAATTTTAAATCGTTCAAAAATTTAGAATTTGATATTTCGGGACCACAAAATTCTGTAAAAAAATCAGTTTTTATTTATGGAGAGAATGGTGCGGGTAAATCAAATCTTATTTCGGCTTTTTCTTTCTTGAGATTAACCCTAAATACTTTAAATATTCAAGACTTCCTTTTTAAATTTTTTCATGAAAAAAAAGAACAAATAGAACAAGAGGAATTCACTGAATTTTTAAACCGTTATCGTTCATCTATTCCTTTCTTGATAAAGGAGAATAAATTAATTGGTTCAAACGAAAACATGGAAATTGTCTATGAGTTTGTTATTGATAATAAGAATGGTAGTTATAGTTTATGTTTCGATGATGAAAAATTAATTTCGGAGGAATTAAAATTTGCTTTTGAAAAAAATAAAGTAGATATTTTAAGGATAGATTCAAATAAGAAAATAAGTTATTTTAATAAAAAGATTTTTAAAGACAATAAGTATTGCGAAATAATTGAAGATTTGGCAAGAAAATATTTTGGAAAACATAGCGTAATGGCAATAATTAATAATGAAATGGGAAAAAACAATTACCAATATATGACGGAAAAATTTGATGAAAAATTTATTTCGTTTTTAGAAGAGTTTAACGATTTTTCTGTTTTATGTAAATTTCACACTTTCCAGGAAAGTTTTGTAAAAATCTCAGATAATGTCATAAATAATTTTGAAAAAGGTTATTTGGATGTCAAAGAATCCTTCAATTTAGAAAATACAGAGGAATTATTAAATTACTATTTTACATCTTTATATTCTGATATAAAAGGAGTTTTTTATAAAAAAGTAATAAAGGACGATAAAATAAAATATAAATTAATGTTTCGAAAAATGATAAGTGGAGAAATTAGAGAAATTCCTTATGATTTTGAATCAACTGGGACTCAAAAAATTCTGGAATTATTACCTTACTTTTATCAAGTGATAAATGGAGAAACAGTGTTAATTGATGAAGTTGATACTGGTATTCATGATTTATTAATTGAACATATGCTTTTGAACATTAAGGACCAAATGAAGGGACAATTGATAATAACAACCCATAATTCCAAATTATTAGAAAACCTTAACCCTGAAAGTGTATATGTTATAAACGTTGATATTGATGGAAATAAAGAAATCCTAAGTATTAGTGATTTTGAAGAAAGAGTTCAAGCGAATCATAACCTAAAAAATAGATATTTCAAAGGACTTTTTGGCGGCATACCTTATCTTGGACATTTTGATTTGACAGAAATTGTGAATAAAATTGAATCAAAGGAAAATGAAAATGCCAAGGAA
>DUPC01000016.1 GCA_012838545.1 Acholeplasmataceae bacterium | reverse complement strand
TTTTATCGCTTTCTTCAATGATGGCTTGCGCACTTTTGGCACAAAAGTTTTGAATAATGGAAATAAACTCGCTGTCATAATCACCTAAGGTTAGGTTTTCGATTCGGGAATAATCGGGATTGATGGCGTCATTAATCTTGACAATTGTAAGTTTATTTTTGCTTATTGGTGTGCAACCCCCGATAAAACCTATAAATAAAACCATAATAATTAAAGTAATCGCTTTTTTGAATTTAAACACAACAATTCCACGCTCCTTTCTAATAGAACAATATAATTGGGTTTTTTCTTGGTGTTCTTTATAAATATTGTACCACACTTTTAAAATTTTCGAACAAAAAATCATAAGTCGTTTTAATGATTGATGTTTTTAAAAAACTATAATCAAGCAAAAGCAAATAATTTAACTACAACACTTTTTGGTAATTTGTTGAACTATGCTATCTTGACGGAAGTAAAAAAGAAAATTAAAACGGAAAAGTCTTCCGTATTCTCAAAAAACTTTTCGCGTTTTATTCTTTAATATGGTTTTTATACCATTCAATAACGATATCGCGATGAAGCGGCTTGGCATAATAGAAACCTTGGGCATAGTCCGCTTTTAAGGTTTTGGCTATTTCATGGATGGTTTTGGTTTCTATGCCTTCGGCGACCACTTTGCAACCTAATTTATGGGCGATATCAATGATGGCGCTAACAATATGATAAGTCGTCTCATCTGCATCAATATCTTTAATAAAGGAACGGTCGATTTTAATGATTTTGACCGGTAGTTGTCCAAGTAATGATAAGGAAGAATAACCGGTTCCGAAATCATCGATGGCCACCGTCATACCGGTTTTGACAAACATATTCAGAACGTTGATGTTTTCTTTTGGGTTAACCATGAAATGGGATTCGGTTATTTCCAAAATGATTTGCGATGGATCGATGCCTGCCTCCCGAAGTTTACTTATCACCGATTTATAAAAGTTCGGATAGGCAAGATTTTTACTGGAAATATTGATGGAAATGATGACATCGATGTCATTTTCCCGAAATTCCACGATTTTTTCAATCACTTGGGAAAAAACCCAATCGGTTAATTCATGAATGAGGTTAGTTTGTTCGATTAAGGGGATGAAACTGCTGGGAAGGATTAATCCGTGCACGGGATGTTCCCACCGTATCAACGCTTCAAAACAATATGGTTTATTGGTTTTTAGATTGATTTTAGGTTGATACACTAAATAGGTTTGGTTTTCTTTTAAAGCTTTATGGAATTCCCCGAGAAGAATAAAATCGGTTTCCCTTTGCATTTTCTCCATATTATATACTTCGTACCTCGCTCCGCTTCTTTTGGCCAAAAGAGCTGCCTCATCCGCTTGACTGAAACTGGAAAACTTATATAGATTATCGGTTCCCGTTATGGATGTGCAACCTAGTGAATAATCAACGTAGAATGGGTAATCGGTAGAATCAAGCGGTTTGGCTAAAACGTTTAACAAGTTATCCATATCCTGTTGTATATCAGTTTGTTCCATTACGAGCCACAACTTATTGCTTTCCGCTTGCACAAAATAACAGATTGTATCCTTCATTTGGTTTTTCACAAACAAGTGAAAAGTTCGTAGGAATTGGTTATAAATATCGGTACCAACCAAACTCACAATTTTTTCGTGGTTGTAAATCAAAATGGTGACAATCAAATAATTTTGATTCGGTTTATCGGGAAGCGGGTTATTCGCGATATAGTTGGTATTGTCAATATTGGTTTCGGGATTGGTGGATAGATATTGGGAAAATTGGTTAAAAAAGTGGCGAATAATCGTAGTAAAAAATCCGCTTAATAACCCAATCAAAATAAAAATAACCGTTCGAAAAATCCAATTAATGGTTTGTTGGGATTGATAAGTTTGGGTATCAAGTGGCATCATCGGACCCAAAAGAATTCCTCCCACAAGTCCGGTTAATGCTCCCCAAGGGTTACCAAGAGAAAGACTAGCCAGGACAATCGGGAAATACATCGTATGGGTATAAACAAACTTCGCACCGCCTGTATGGTAGACTAATAAATAGACCCCAGGGATGAGAATCAACAGTAAGGCAAGTACAAGATGGCGATAATTGTCACTGATGTTAAGATAAAACTTTTCGAGTTTGCGCAGGTTTTTGGACATCAATAACCTCCTAAGGTACAGGCGATTAAGGGATTATAAAATTACAAATAAATTATAACATTTTATTTTAAAAATTTACAAGAAAATTAGAAAAAATTGTCGATTTTTTACCCAAAAAAAAGAAAAGGAGTTTTTCACTCCTTTTTATGCTACTTATAGTATGCGAATTTAACTTTCTGCGCGCATTCTTTTTTTGCTGATGAAGAAGGTGATGCCTACAAAGATGGCAATGAAAACCAATTGAATTAAGAGGTTCTCATAAAAAGGCTTCATATCCGAATAAGCCCAAGACGTGATGGCTTGGATTTGATTATTTGTTTTTATATACCAATAACTTGGGAAAATCTGCGCGAGTGTTTTTATGGAATTGCCTAATAGGTATTGAGGAATGAAGATGCCGGTAATAAAGGCAAGTCCTAAGGAAATAATCGTACCAAGGGCATTAATCATCATTTGTGATTTGAAAATCGTTGCCAATGCATAAGCGAGGGTGATGGTTGTGATACTAAAGAGGATGGCATTAAGGATAAACAATAATCCCTGTGTGGTAAAGAGGGTATCGGAATAGAGGATTACCCCAAGGCCTAACAGAATTAGAATTAATAATATGCCCAAGGCTAAATTGCTCAAAAGCAATAACCCTTGCATTTTAGAATTCGAGATGGAACCCAGAATATTGCGGCGTTTAATCTCCAAATTATTCAGCGAGCTCATAATTGATCCGACAAGCGGAATCAAAAGGGCCATAATGATATAACAAGCATAACCAAAGAAGAAGGTGATGTTTGTGAAGTTGCTGTGCTTTGTTTCGGTTATCAAAACATTGGTTGAATTTTCCAAAGCTTTTTCAATTTCGGTTTCTAAAGATTCAGGGTATAATTCGTTTTCCTTGAAACTTCTTGCCAAATTCAAATAGCGATTAAGGGCATTTTCAATTTGGTAAGAACCCATGGCACCAGGAACGCTTTTTGTTTTGATGGTATCCTCGTTGGCTGTGGCAAGGTTAGCGAAAAAACCTTCGGGGATTTCCACATAGACTAAAATGTCGCGATAAAAGAGGGCTTCGTCCACTTTTTCCGCTTTGATAGTTTCGAAAACGGCGTAATTGCTTACGTAGTTTTTAAGACTTTCAGAAAGACTTGTTTGATCGTAATCGACCCAAGCGATATCAATTTTTTGGTTGGAATAGATTTTTTCCGGCGATTGGGTTGTAGAGGTGACAATGGCTAAAACCATGAAAATGCCTAAATAAACAGTGATTAAGAATTTAGCGGTTAGGACAATTTTGAAATACAACTTAAACACTATCATAGCGGCTACCTCTCATGAAAAAGTAAGCACAAGCAATAAAGACTACCGTTAGAACCGATAATAGAGAAATATAAAAGTAGAAATGACCAAGTCCTTCATAGTAATGTAAACTATGCAAAGCATCGGTAATTAAGGCTGAAGGGTTTATGTAACCCAATACCGGAAGGTATTTGGAAATTAAATACTTTAAATCGGGAAACATTAAACCAGCCAAGGCATTTAGGGCTAGGGTAATCATCGAGATAATCCCTTCTTTTTGGGAACCTTTTATCTTAATTAACGAAGAGAGTATTGCGCCAAAGGCAATCCCGCAAAGACTTCCCACAAAGATTACCAAGACAATCATCGGTATGTTATCGCCAAAATTGACTCCCAAACCGAAATTCAAATAGAAGAAAGTTATCAAACACCCTGCAAAATGCAACAAAAAGGAAGCGATGGAGTAAGAGATGATGATTTTCAACCGATGGGTGGGGGCAATCGAAATACGGGAAGCCAAATTGGATTGATTGGCTTGCGTATCGTTTACCAATTTGATGCCCCAAAAACAGCCATAAGTGCAAGTCATCGCAATCAAGGCGTAAAAATAGATATACATCGCATTAGTGGAAGTTTGGCGTTTGCTGCGGATGGTTTCTAAGTAGTTTTTATTGTTGGAAAGAGACTGTTGTATTGACTCAATTTTTTCGGGGTTGGTGGAAGCTACTTCCAAAATGACATTCCGTGTTTGGATGTATTGGTCAAGCACGCTCTTTGTTACCGTTTGGGTCATGCCGTTTTCATTGATGCGATAATAAATTGAATTGTTTTCGACAAACAAATAACCGGTTATGGCATTAGCGGTTAAATATTGTTCCAAAGCATCCTTGGAAAAATCTTGGTTGACTTTAAAAAGAAAAGTGTCATCATCGATTTTGATTTCTTCCATTACTTTAACAAATTGTTCGTCCGTATAGTCGCTTGCGATATACAAATTGATTTGTTCAAAGTGGGTATTATCAAGCAAATTGCCAAAACCCAAGAAGAAGAATGTTCCTAAGCATAAAGGGAAAATAAAAGACCAGAATAAATTCGCGCGGTCGCGAATCAATACGCGGAAACGGGTTTTAACCAGCCACAACATATTAATCCCTTAATCCTTTGCCGGTTAATTCCAAGAAGACGTCATTCAAAGTCGGAAGGCTGGAATAAAGCGTGCCAAACTTGATTTGGCGTTTATTTAAGAATGCTAAAACACTTGGAATATTGGTTGCGCCTTTACCGCTTTTGACTACCAGCGTATGATCTTTGTAAAAAGCATCGATAACGTTAGGAAGGGCTCTGATTGGGGTAAGGTATTCATTCTCTGGTTCTTCCAGTTGGATTTCAATGGTTTCCCCAAGCATGATCAAGTTTTTCAACGCTTCTTTATTGCCATGGGCAATAACTTTGCCTTTATCCATGATAATGATATAATCGCAGATTTGCTCGACTTCTTCCATGTAATGGGATGTGTAAATGATGGTTGCGCCATCTTGATTTAAGCGTTTGATACCTTCCAAGATTTTATTTCGGCTTTGAGGGTCGACGCCGACCGTTGGCTCGTCAAAAATGATTAACCGCGGTTTATGGGCGATGCCGCAAGCGATGTTGAGTCTTCTTTGCAAACCGCCGGATAATTTATAGGGACGAACTTTTCGGTAGTCGCCTATAGCGACAAACTCGATTGCTTCCTCAACATATTGTTTGCGTAAATCTTTATCCTTGATATAGAGCCCACAAAAATAGTCGATGTTTTCTTCCACCGTCAATTCATTAAAAACCGCTACATTCTGCGGAACCACGCCGATTTGAGTTTTAATGTCATAACGATCGGGTGACATTGGTTGGTCAAAAATTTCAATCGTCCCTGCTTCAAATTTAAGTAAGCCTAATAAGCAGTTAATTGAAGTAGTTTTTCCGCTGCCATTAGGTCCAAGCAGTCCGAAAATTTCGCCTTCTCTTACTTCATAGCTTAAATCGTCGAGAGCTTTGACACCCTTTTTATAAGTTTTGGTGACATGGGATAGCTTAACAATCATAAAAAACCTCCAAAAAAAGGGAAATAATTTCTTATGATATTATATCATTTTTTCCGATTTTGTTAAGGAATTCGATAATATTTTGGGCGAATTGTGGTATCATTATAGGTGTAAAAAAAAAAGAAGGAGACCGAAAATGAAAGAAAATAAAGGGAAGATTATCCTTTTTTTATCAGTTAATTTAAGCCTTTATATTGCCTTTATGGGGTTTTCGCTTCCTCGTGAATACATCTATTATTTTTTAACCGTGCTGTTTTCCTTTTTATTTACTTTGATAATTAGGGATTATTCCTTGGATGCCTGGCTTATCCGAATTGCCTTATTTTTTACCGTTTTAGCGGATGTTTTTTTGGTCTTGCTTGACGGATTCTATTCCCTAGCCTTGTGCTTTTTCCTAATTACGCAAACATCCTATATGACAAGGATGCTTATTTCGGGCGAAAAAAAAGACAAGACAATTCAACTTTTATCCCAAGGAAGCGTTGTTGTGCTGATGGTTCTAGTGGCAGTGAGCTTATTTAAAAAAGATACGGTAATTGATATCGTTTTAGCCGCCGGATATTTTGCCTTATTGGTATCCAATATCTTTTTTGCCTTTCGAAAAAGCAAAACTTTTCCTTTATTTTGGCTTGGACTTGTCTTGTTTTGCTTTTGCGATATCTTTGTGGGCCTAGCGGTTTTAGGCCGTTATACTACCCTAAACCCTGATTCCCTTATTTATAAAATCAACCATATCCCGTTTAATTTCATTTGGTTTTTTTATACCCCATCGCAAACTATTCTGGCTTTGACTATAATTAATAAAAAAAAGAGTTGCCATACCCGGGAGGAAGGTACTAGGCAACTCGATTAAAAAGGAAATATGTAGAAATGCTAGGGGATTATTTGCTGAAACGTTCTTCAACTGCTCGCCAATTGACTACTTGGAACCAGTTGTCGATATATTCCGCGCGACGGTTTTGATATTTCAAATAATAAGCATGTTCCCAAACATCAAGCGGAAGAAGGGGTGTCAAACCAAGTTTTAAAGGAGTATCTTGGTTTGCGGTGGCAATAATGCTGAGTTGGTTGTTTTGGTCTTTGACAAGCCAAGCCCAACCGGACCCGAATTGGCTTAAAGCCGCTTGCTTAAAGGCAAGTTTAAAATCATCAAAGGATTTGAAAGCTTGGTTAATCAAAGCAATAAAAGCTTCGCTCGGTTTGGAGGTATGGGGTTTTGTCATGCTTTGCCAAAATAGATTATGGTTAAAGACGCCGCCTCCATTGTTTCTGATTGCGGTTTGCGATGCAAGCGGCAATTGATCAATGTGGGTAAGCAAATCCGCCAAAGTTCTATTTTGCAATTCAGGGTTTTTTTCCAGGACCCCATTTAAATTGTTTACATAGGTTTGATGGTGTTTGGTATGGTGAAGAAGCATTGTTTGTTGGTCGATGACCGGTTCCAACGCATCGTAAGCATACGGTAATTTTTCAAGTGTAAATGGAAATTTATTCATTTAGGTAAATCTCTCCTTTCCTTTACATTATAACACAAAAGTAAACCATTGTTAACTTATTTGCTTTATTTTCGTGTTTCCCAAGAAGTCTTTTATTAAAACACTATGAAAAGGCCCTAAAAAATGATATAATTTTATGGAATATTGCTTGAACCTTTTCACAGATTTTAAAGCAAG
>DUPC01000015.1 GCA_012838545.1 Acholeplasmataceae bacterium | reverse complement strand
GTCGGGGGCGTACAACCGTTAAAGACAAACAATGCAAGAGGAACAACTAACAAAATCAATAGTTTTTTTAACATGTTTTCCTTCTCCTTAATAATTATATTTCGTTAGTTAACATTTTAGTTAACATTTAGTTAATCGATTACTTTACATTATTGTATCACCATGTTTTTTTCTTGTCAATAGATTATATAAAGTTTTTATATGAAAAAATTCAATTTATAAACGGTTTGATATTTAATGTCGAATTTGGCAACTTGTTTTGAAAATAAAAAACGAACCCTTATATACTATAAAAAGGGTTCGTTTTAAATATCATTTTTACGGACAATTTGTCCTTGTTTTCTTAGTATTGCCTGAACTTCTTTGTAATCCACTTTTCTTGGCGCTATGCCTTTTTTTATTGCCATTGAGGCTAGCACTCCTGAAGCTTCACCTAGTGCCATGACGCTTGGCGTAACTCTCATCGAAGCATTTGCTTCGTGGGTTGCGCTGATTGCCCTACCGGTTACGATTAGTTGTTCGGCTTTTTTGGGTATCAGGACTCTTAAAGGTATTTCATAACATTTTTGGTTTGTTTCACCGATAACCGTTAAGGATGATCCTTCAGGCGAATGAATATCAATGGGATAAGCACTTACGCAAATGGAATCATGGAAGCTTCTTTCTTCAACGATATCATCAATATCCATGGTGTATTCGCCGATGATATGACGGGTTTCTCTGACTCCAATTTTGGAGGGAGTTCTGACAATGTAGCTATCCTTAAACCCAGGGACATATTTTTTTAAGAAAGCAAACACTTCTTTGATTTGTTTGCGTCCTTGAATTTCCGCTTCCGATAAAGACCAAGCATCGACACCGGAGTGTTTTTGAATTCTTGTCATGTTGACGGCTACCTGATTGGGGCGCACTTCTTCAAACAATAAGACACGATCCCTGGAAATGGTAAAGTCGCCGTTTTTCCTGGCTTCCTCCACCAAACTAAAGCAACCGCTGATGGCAACATAGTCATCGTCATAATCTTCTTTTAACGCAAAATCGCTTTTGTTGTTTTTGATATAAGTTCTTAATTCATCCAATTGAACATTTCCAACCGTGAAAATCATTGTCATTGGTTGGGCAAAATTATCGCTTTTACGTCCAAAGACATAATCGCATCCCATCTGGTAAGCTACATCTCCATCGCCGGTTGCATCTATTATGACTTTTCCGTATAAATCGATTAAGCCGCTTTTTGTCGCTACTTTAACACCTTTAATGGTATCTTCATCCCTAATTACATCTATGATAAATGCGTGAAGGAGCAAATCGATTTGTTCTTCATCGATTAGTTCAAATAGTACTTCTTTTAATCCTTCAACATCATACGGCGTAATCGTATCGCAAAAGCCGATGGGATCGGTTATGTGGGATAGGCTGTATCCCTTTTTAACCATCCGCTCCACAATTTCTTGGGCAATACCCTTGATGACCTGGGTTTTGCCATAGTGGAAACTCATCCAAGGACCAACCAAAGCGTGAACGCTGTTGCCGCCCAATAAACCGCTTTGTTCAACTAACAAGACGCTTGCCCCGTTTCTTTTGGCGCTGATTGCAGAAACAATTCCGCTTGGCCCCCCACCACAAACTATTACATCATAAACCATGGTTTCACCGTTTAGATTTCTTTGTCGTTTGTTCTGGTTAAGGTGTTTTGGCGAAAGCGAAAGTGTTCGCCATGGAAATAGCATCTCGTGTATACAAAAGCGCGGCCATTGTCAAGATAGGTGATACTGCTCATGTAAAGCGTTGGTTCGCCTTCTTTTTGTTTGAAGAGATTGGCTACGTGTTTGGACAAAGCGCGAGCTTCAATGGAACGGACGCAATTGCGAATCTTCCAATGCAACTCCCCTTGGACATAATCGTAGAATGAATCTTTAAAGATTTCCCTGTTTAGGTTTTGGAAAAGGTTGACAGGAAGATATATTCTTTCATATACCAAAGGAATGCCGCCCGAGTGACGCAAACGTTCCACATAGTATAAGTTATCGCCTGGTTTTAGTTGAAGACGGGAAGCAAGCAATTCGTCGGCTTTGGTATTTTGGAAACTTAACACGGTTGTTTCAACCGGGCTGTCGATATTTTTCATCTCTTTCGTGAAACTAAAATAAGGGGTACCTTCTTGTTCCATTTCCTTTTTGTTAAATGTTACAAAGGTTCCTCTTCCTTTGTGGCGATAGATGTAACCATCAACTAACAAATTGTTGATGGCTTGTCTAACCGTAAACCGCGAAACCTTATACTGAGCGACAAGCTCCATTTCGCTTGGGATTAGTTCGCCTTGCTTTAGTTCTCCGCTTAGGATTTTATGCCGCAAATCATCCTCGATGATTTGGTATAAATGCTTTTGTGTCATATTAATCACCTTTTTTGGTTTTTTCTGGATGAAGTTCGATTGTTTCGCTTCCTATTGTTGGGTCCAATACATTTACCGTGATAGCTTCTTTGTTTGGACAAATCATCGAAATTTGCCGTTCCAAAGAAAATGGAACTTTAACGATTTCGCCGTTGATTCTTCGGAACAAATAAACTGCGCTCCAAGTAGCTTTTGAAACCTTAGCATCAGTCATTTTGGCATGGAAGCCTTCGTTTCCGTACTGATCAATGGCATTGACTCTTTTGAATTCGGCGGGTTCAATACCTTGACCGCCGGAATGAAAGATAGGACTAAAGAAGTCAGCAGGTTTATCGCCTGGCAAATTGTATTTCTTTCTTAATTCAACATATTTCGGAATCTTGGTTGTTTCTACTACTTCGATGTGAAGTTGCAAATAATTGGGCATTGGGCTAAATACTTTCATGCGTATTTTATCGCCCGGGAAGTAGTAATACATTAAGGCTCTTGGATTTGCCACATTCCAAGAGTTGATTTCTCTTCTAGTGACGTTGCCTTTAATGTCTTGGGCATCTTTATAGATGTAACGCCAAAACGGACGGTAGGCCAATTTGGGACTGGAATAGGTGAGTTCTTCGGTCGTATCGTTTGACAAATATGTCAAATTGAGCCCCAGCCCCGCGTCCGATTCAAATTGGGCTTTCCCTCCCATGTAGACGCTTGGAACATCCATGTAACGGCCGCGACCATCGAGGTTAAAGCGTTTAGGATCGGGGGTAAATTCTCCTAACTCAATAACTCCTTCGATGCCCAGCCAAGCGTCTTTGCTGGAGACAACTTTTCGGTACCAAGCGCCTAAGAAACAGGGAGGTGTTTCGCCCGGCATTACTTCGTCCTCAATCGGGCCGGTATATACTTTAGCCTTTAAAAAAGGCGAAACATCGGTATATCGGCTATCTAAAACCGGTACAACTTCCACGGTTAAACTCATTATTTACCACCTAACTTATCAATTGCTTCCCGGAAACTCTTCACCATTGTGCCAAAGGTTTCCTTGTCTTTTCCGGTAACGATGGCCCCAATCATTAAACCTTGGACGCCTACTTTGTGCAAGTATGGTACATCCTCAGGCAAGACCTTCCTTTGGGAAGGCAGAACTAGGGGAACAGACAATTTGGCAAGTGTTGCAAGTTTAGATAAATCCCTAGCATTAAACCTTGTTCCGTATTCATCGTGCGGAACAAACGAACATTCCAAGATATCGATAAAACCATTGTTGACGAGGTTTTTGATTTCTTCTAGCGAATAGGAGTCATCGATTGCAAAAAAGCTGTTGATGTCGTTTCTAAAGCAGCCAATAGCCGGATAGTGTTGCCCGTAAAGCGAGATGAAATCAAAGCCCATGGTAACTATCTTTTCAATCACCTTTTCTGCATCCCCCGGATTTTGGGCCGGAACTATACCAACCGGAACCGGAGAGGTTTTTAGCAACTCCGTTAAGAAGGGAAGCTGTTCGTCAAAGGTGCCGAATTGGCCTTTGGATGCATTATGGAAAACATTTGTATGCACCTTGATAAAATCCGCCCCATTTTCCCAGGCCAGTTTTGCCAGTTCCAGATTATTTACGGGAAGACTTACAATAAGTGTCATGGGTTTTGTTAATAAAGCTTGTTTTATTTTACTCATTTGGTACGACCTTCTTCTTGTGATTTTTGACGATTCTACTGATTATCGCTTTAATACTGTAATAGATTATTTGATAGGAGAGGATAAAACGAAAAGGTTCAATACCGGTTTCCACGATCTGAGCTTTCAATAGCCCATAATCAATTAACCGGATTGTTAAACATAACATTATGCTAATCAGTAGATTGAGAGCTAACTTTTGGAGCAGTTTTTTTCCATTAGGCATTTCGCCCCGATTGCCAAGTTTAATTGTTTCAATATAATAATCGATAAAAAAGGTATTGACGATTCCTAGGAATATTCCGATAAAGAGGTGTTGCAAGCCCATTAAATAATGAACCACCACCACCGCCATCCCAATGGTCCAGGAACGAATTAAGAAGATTTTGGTTGCATCTTTCATTATTTGTCGGACCCCAATACTAAACCTTTAACAAAGTATTTTTGCAAGAACGGATAGAAGACAAGGATTGGTACGGTGGCCGAAAAGATGCTTGCGGCGCGAATCGATTCGGTTGATAAGCTTTCCGCTACTTCCGGCGAGAGTTCATGTGCCGGAATATAACTCATATTAAGAAGAGATTGGAGATAGGTTTGGAGCGGCATCTTTTCTGGAGAGGAAATATAGAGAATACCGCTGAAATAAGAGTTCCAAAATCCTACTGCGTAGAACAAAGCTACGGTAGCGAGAGTCGGAAGGGATAGGGGGAGGGTAATATTAATAAAAATCCGAAATTCGCTTGCGCCGTCAATTTTCGCCGATTCGTAAAGAGATGGCGGGAGGGTTTCAAAATAGTTTTTGACCAGCAACATATTGTAGGTAGAAATTAACCCCGGCAAAATCAAAGCCCAACGGTTGTTTCTTAATCCCAATTGGTTGATTAACAAATAGTTTGGAATAAGTCCTCCGTTAAACAACATGACGATTATAAAAAGCACTAGGAAAAACTTTCTACCTTTCAATTTCGGTAACGACAAAGGATAAGCCGTTAAGGTGGTTACTAACATACTGAGGACGGTTCCCGCAAACGTCACAAGAATCGTTGTTTTGAAACCGTTCCAAAACTGCTTGTTTTGGATAACAAATTTATACGCGCTTAAGGTAAAACGTTTAGGCCAAAAGGTTACCATTCCGTTCGATACAGCTACTTGGTCGGATAAAGAGGTTGCCAAGAGATTCAAAAATGGCAAAATGATCAAAATGCCGAATGTGGAAAGAATGATATAAACGATAACGCTAAAGACTTTGTCACTTCTTGAATCAATCATTTTACCACAATCCTTTTTTGAAGAATTTACGGCATAACCCGTTGCCGCCAAGTACAAGAACTAAGGCAACAATCGAGTTAAACAAACCGACAGCCGTCCCAAAACCGTAATCTTGTCCCCCGATACCTTCCCGGTAAACGAGGGTGGAGAGGATATCGCCTTTTTCGTAAACGACATAGGAGTACATGTTGTAGATTTGGTCGAACCCCGCATCCAAAATCGCCCCAATCCTCAGGATAAAGAGCATGATGATGGTACTGGAAATCGACGGAATCGTGATGTAGATAATTTGTTGGATTTTGTTGGCGCCGTCCATCTTGGCGGCTTCATATAGCTGAGGATTGATCCCCGTAATCGCCGCAATATAAATTATCGCATTCCATCCGGTTTCTTTCCAACCGGCCGATACGACTACCAAACTTCTGAACAAATTGTTATTGCCAAAAAACTGAATTGACTTTTCAATTACTTCCATGCGTTTGAGCCAGTTGTTGACGACCCCGTATGGACCGAGGATTTGAATAAACAATGCGGTAACGACGACCCAAGACAAAAAGTGCGGTAGATACAAAATCGTTTGGATTGATTTGCGATACCATTTGGCCTTAATATCGGTAATCATGATAGCAAGAATAATCGGAACAGGGAATAAAAATACGATTTTATAGGTACTGATAATTAGAGTGTTACGAAAAGCGCGGAGGAAATTCATATTGTTGAAGAGCTTGGTGAAGTTGGATAATCCTACCCATTCGCTTTTGATGATTGATTCTAGTGGTGTTCTTCCGGCGAAAATGTTGAAGTCCTTAAAAGCAATGACAATTCCGCCCATAGGGATGTAGTTAAAAATAAAGATTAATAATAGACCGGGAACCAAAAAGAAATACAACGAATAATAGTCGATGCGTTCCCATAGTTTCTTTTTCTTTTTTATTTCAATCGTACTATTCATGATTATTCTCCCTCATGATAACATACTTCTTGCAAATGGGGTTATATAAAAGCGATACCCACAAAGCAAGCAAGCTAAACAATAAAATAAACAATATGGCATTTAAATAGTAAAAAACAAAGTATATAATTAACAATAAACTTGCCACTAGAATAATCGTCGTCAAAATGTGGCGATGAGCAATATAAAAGCTCATTAATAACAAGTCTTTAAAACTTTTGAATTCGTAGTTGCCGTGCAGATAACTGCCGACAAGAAACATTAAGGATATTTCAATTAACCCAATATATTGTACTATAATAATCGCTTTTTGTAAAATAACTGGATAGTTAAAGAAAAGGATATTATCCAAATTAACAGAACATAGATATACAATTGCGACAGTTATTATCTCTAAAAAAAGCGCATATTTCAGTTTTTCTTTAACTAAGGCTAAATATTGCTTAACGATTTGCGTGTTGTCATAGCGTTTTTGAATTAATTTGGTTGTAAAGCAAAAAAGAGCACTAGTAGCAGGGCCAACTAGTAGCCCTAAACTGAATATGACGGTTAAAAGATAAATCATATTCAAAACAAAGAGTTGCCCTAGCGCTATTAGTGCTCTCATGTTTTAATCTCCTTCTATTTAGTAGTTTGATACCAATCGTTGACTTCTGTTTTAGATTCTTCGAGTTTTGCCTCAGCCTTTAATTTGTTGATGAATTCTTGGTGCGTCATTTGCGTGCCTTGGCCGGTAATCACACTTACAAGGAATTCTTCGGTTAGTAACGATAATTTTTGTTTTGCTCCGCCGTAAATACTGAATCCTGGCGCAAGACCTAATTTATCGTAAATACCAACGGTTTCTTTTTGTTCAGGGGTGTTCATGCCTTCCCAAACAAATTGTTGGCGAGGGTTCTTGCGAGCCCGGCATTGCCAATATTGAGCATAGTCGTCTTCCCGAATTCCAGTTAAGAAGTAGTCGCCTTTGTTGAATGAGTCAAACGGAATCTTATCGTTTTCATCCGGAGTAAGGATTGGATAGTATTTACCATCAATTACTTCATGGTGAACTCCTTCTTCACCGATGGTCAAACGTTTGAAGTTTTCTGCTTCAAGTTTTTCATTCATCCATTTAATTACCGCGATAGCATATTTCTCCATGTATTTTGGAATTGCAAAGAAGAAAGTAATGGAGTAGTCCATCTTAGCTTGGCCTTTGCCAGGTGTACCGTAGTTTTCATCGCCTAATAGAGAGTCGATAAAATGTAGGTAATCTCCCGCATTATCAATAATTTCTTGTTCAGTCTTTTCTAAAGAAGCAGCGATACCGTTAATGATACCGTTACCACTCCACCATGCGTCTAGGGTAACGCCGACCGTACCATTTTGTAAACCAGCGCGACTGTTTGCGCCATAGTTAGGAGTAGTTAAGTAACCGTCTTGTAATAAGCCTAGGTCAAGTAGTTCTTTCATGTAAAGAGCATAATCTTGGAATGCTTGCGTTTCGGTCCAATAAACCAAAGATCCATCTTCTTGTTCAATCCAGTCGCAAACAATACCAAAAGCACCTCTGATAGGTTCAATATTGTGAGAACTTGGGCTAAATGGTACAAAGTTAGAACCTTCCGCATTCTTCAATGCAACAAGCGCTTCTTTGAATTCAGTTAAAGTTGTTGGAAGCGGAATATCGTGTTTAACAAAAATGTCTTTTCTTAAGAATAGTGCGCTGTTGATGTTGTTGGCAGGGTTCTTTTGTGGAACACCGTAGATTTTGCCATCAAATATAGCGGTTTTCCAAACTTCGTCGCTAACATTGTCGACGATGTTTGGACCGTATTCTTCCAATAATTCGGTAATGTCTAGTAGAGCTCCAACACTGCGCAATTGGTTAAATTGGTCTGGGTATAATTTCAATAAATGATATTGAGCTTGTCCGGCAATGTCAAGATAAAGTTTGGTGTTTGCGGTATTGCCGTCTTGGGGGAGGAAGTCATATTGAACATCTACATTAGTAAGTTCAAGAATTAAATCGTGAACATAGTCAGTTGAAGGATCAAATGTATCAAATGGTCCATAGATTTTAATAACATCCAACTTTTCAATTGGTTTGTCATCACCGCCACCGCCGCAGCTGAATAGGGTGAAAGAAATAAAAAGTGCACATAAAACGAAAATGAACTTTTTAAACATATTTTTCTCCTTTCTTTTTAAACATCGGCGTTTTGTAAACGCTTTTAGTTTTCATTAAAATTATACCACCATTTAAATGTCCGGTCAAGTTAAATTATAATAATTTTGTCCGGACAAGTTTTTTATTATTTATTGCCCCAAAAAAAGTTTATTTTGATAAAATGTAGTAAGAGTTTTATGTAAAGGAGCATTATATGAACAGAATTGGTTTTCTTCCCTTAGATTCTAGACCATGCAATATTGATTGGATTAAAGACTTTGCATCTCTTGTCGGTGCAGACTATGTAACAATTCCCAGCGAAAACTTGGGAAACTTAAACCAAGCTTTAGCATGGGAAGAAACAAAAGCGTTTCTTTTGGAAAATGTCCAAAAAGTTGATTACTTTTTGCTTTCCATCGATTCGTTACTTCACGGCGGGTTAATCCAAAGCCGCAACGTCAAACAATCACCGTTTGAAGCAAGAGAAAAACTATCTTTGATTTCGGAATTAAAGAAACTTAATCCAAATTTAAAAGTATTTGCTTTCGACACCGTTTTGAGAACTTCTATTTCCACTTTGGATGAGGAATCCCGAAAAAACTGGCATCTGGTGAACCAGTATTGCCAATATATCGGTAGATACAACCTTTATAAAAAGGAAAAGGATTTCGAAAGAATCAAAGAATTGGAAAGCATGATTCCTAAAAACGTTCTGGAATACTTCCTAAAAAGCAGAGCCTTAAAACACCAAGTAAACCTATGGGATTTGGAACTCGTCAAAAACGGCGATATCGATTTACTTCTTCTTTTGCAAGAAGATTCCATGCCAGACGGATTGCAAAAGATGGAACAAGAAACCTTGATAAAATATATTATCGAAAACAACTTAGAAGAAAAAGCCTACCTTTATAACGGAACAGACGAAGGAATGTCGGTCATTTTTGCCAGATGCTTTGTCGAGGAAACCAAAAAAGAAGTAAAATATTACTTGCTTTGCCCTGACAAATCTTATCTAGAAAAGGCTCAACCGTTTGAAGACCGCCCTTACATTCAAAACCTTAATGCCATGACCAAAGTTTTAAATATGAAAGAAACTTTGGATTTGGACGAAGCGGATTTAATCCTTGCCATCAATGCCAGCGAAACCCCGCTAACCATTGAAACCAGCGAACGTTCCACCCCTAAAACTTATCCAAAAGACGAAAAGACTTTAAACTTTATAAAATCAATCAACCAACTTATAACCCAAAACCGTTTTGTTTTCCTTCTTGATATCGCCATTCCAAATGGGGGAATCTGGGAAATGATGCAACAAATCGATTTTCAAAAACTTAAAGGTTATAGCGCCTGGAATACCGCTTCCAATTCCACAGGCAGTCTTTTGGCTCATGCTTATTTGTATGCGATAACAAAAGATTCCGAACAAAAAGAAAAGATTAATAAACAAATACTATACCGAACCTTAATCGACGATTGCCTATATCAAGACGTTGTCAGAGGAACCGTGGAAAAACATGTAAGCAAACTTGGTTACAATATCTATAACTTTGAAAGCAATATCTTTTTCCATAAATTCTTAAACGATCATCTTCACGCCTTAACCGAAAACATTATCCCTTCCAAATATATCGCTTATTTCCCATGGAATCGAACATTTGAAATAGGTATCAGATTTTTCAATGATTAACCAAAAAACCGGCTAAACAAATAGCCGGTTTTTGCATTTACGCATCCTTATATTTACTAATAATTTCTAGAATGTCTTTTCCGTAGTTTTTGACCTTCTCTTCCTTAAATCCCGGAACTTTTTGCAATTCCTCCAAGGTGCTCGGAAGTTTATCGCAAAGGGCAAACATTTCTTTGTTGTTGAAAACCAAGTATGGAGGAATTGTTGCTTCTTGGGATTTTTGATATCGAAATTTCTTAAGCTCTTTTATAAGTCTTAAATCTTCTACCTTTTCTTCGTTTGCTTCGCTTTCCTTTATTTCTTCCTTTAGTTCTTTTTCTTGGGCTGTTTCTACTATTTTTTCGCTTTGTTTTAAAAATGACTTGACAATCTCAATTATGTCATTTCCGTATTCTTCGCATTTCTTCTCCCCAAAACCTTTAATTTGAGACAAGTGTTCAATGGTTGTTGGTTGATTGAGTACGAGATCTTCCATTTCCTTATTGTTATAGACATAATAAAGAGGAATCTTTTTTTCTTTTGCTTTTATAATCCGGTAGTTTTTTAACTTCTCATACAGTTCATCGTTAATTACAGGAACGGTTTCTTCATCCAAAACCTTCACTTCTTCTTTTGCTTCTTCGTTTCGGATTTGTTCTTGAGGTTTAATCTTCAGATTAAACATTTTGACATAGTCCATTTCAATCGGTTTATCATTTTTCATTATGAATTCTGCAATCCCATACATTGTGGATTCGCTCATCCGAACTTCTTTGTTTTCATTAATCCGTTTAGTTAATTCGTTCTTTAGTTGGTCATACTTTACAACACAGTTTTTTACTTCTGTTGGTGCAAATCTCTTATCAATAATTGTTTTGGGATTTGCGACAACCACAAGCGAATAAATAGGTAATTTCTTAATAAGTTTGTTGTCAATTAACATTCTTTGTAACAAATCTACATGTTTTTGGTTTTGGGAAACTGGACTATACATTCCTTCTTTTTTGTACACTGTACCTTTATAGTCTTTAAACATCCTAGTAAAATTTCCCTCGGAATCGATTTGAATATCGCCAATTAGCTTTTTGGTTTCAAGCACCATAATTAAATTGGGACAAATGATGATAAAATCAAACTGAGACGTTAACCCATTATATTCCAACCTAATATCATGCAAACAAAGAAACGGTAAATAAGAATGCTTTAGTTCAAATTGGACATTCTTTTCGCCTTCCAGACCGATTGACATATATTTAATCTGTTCTTCGATAATAGGCTTCTGGTCATCTCCGACAAGATCAAGCAATTCATTTAATCTTTTGAGATTATCGTTACTTTCATAACTAAAATCTTTGATAAATACTGGACCCTTAATTTTTTTACTTCTAAAAAGGGAAAGAAAGTTCATTAATATCACCCATAATGATTATACCATTTTTGGTCCAAAATTATTTGTTTAATATTAAAAGTACAGAAAAGTTATAAGGCAAAGAGGGGATATATGGCTCTTTTTCGAAACAACTGCTTCAAAGAACAATCAATCAATTAAATGAAAAGACCTATTATTGAAATGATGGCAATAACAATTAAAAAAGCAAAAATGATATTTTATTTTTGGTAATTTTTTTGATTGTTTTCATAAATAATATTATTTAATTCTTTTCCGATTTTTTCGAGTTCGTCAGAAAACCGCTCTAACTGCTCTTTGATTCCTTCTTTTTGTAGTTCTGCTATGACATAACTTGTTTTTTCAAAAATTGTTTGGGAATATTTTTCAAATTCGTTTACCTTTTCGGTAATAGTATCTACATGAGCTTTAAAAGTAACCATAATTTCATCCGAGGCGATTTTATTTATTTGATTATTTAAATCCTCCGATTTTCTAATGGTTTCTTTAATTGATTTTGCTAAATCATTAAAGACAGTTGCGGAATCCTTTAGGGTTAATGTGGCGTTTTGATACTTTGAAATTTCTTCGTCCAGTTTATTAACTGATTACTTTACCCGATTCAACTCACTTACAATCTCCAAAGCTTTTTTGTTTTTACATTTTTTTCTCTCACTTTCTATTTAATTTGGGTTAGAATTTTTTCTATATGATATATAGCATTTATTAAAACTAATTTATCTTTTTTTATACCAGAAATGGTGGAAAATGAAGTCCTAATTATTATAAAAAACATCAGTATTATTTTTGATAATAAAGTCAAGTTTGATAATATCAAACTAACATAAGCAGTAATG
>DUPC01000014.1 GCA_012838545.1 Acholeplasmataceae bacterium | reverse complement strand
TAAGTGGGATATGACCCTGTAATCCCTAAAGAATTGGATATGAAAAAGAGATACGTGATTAGGAAAAATCCGTATCTCTTTTACTGTTCATTCTTTTAGGCTTACCCTAAAATTTCTTAACGAACCAGAATAAAAAAAACCCTTCAATAAAGAAGGGCCCATCGTTATTGACTGTTAAACGATTGCTTGAATAAATGATAGATGTTTCTGGTTATCATGGCATCTTGCAAAGCATCGTGATCTTGGGCTTCAGGTATTTCTTCGTCAAAGAAAGCAAAAGCATTAAACAAACCGATGTCGGTTTTGATGCCATAATAGTTTTTCATGATTTGCATTAAGTTGATAAAATTCATGCGTACGGTTATTGGTTTTAGTTTATGTAGTTCATAAGCTTTTTCCAAAACCTTGATATCGTTTTTTCCCCAAACATAGATGGTTGGTTGATAGCGATAGATAATGTATTTTAAACGATTATAAAAGGTGCGAAACGATAAGGCATTGCGAAAATCGCTTTTTCTTAGGTTTAAGAACTTATAGGTTCTTAAGTTTAAACCCGAATGATATTTAGGTTTAATCAAACTTTGTTCTTTTAAGATGACTTGTCCATTTTCATCTTCCAAATAAAATCCGTATTGCACAATTTCAGCCACAAATTCTTGGCCTCCTTGAAACGAATACGGCGGCAACGTAAATTCCAAATCTAGGAACATCCGATACCCTTTTTTATTTAGAACCGATTGGACACCGCGACGAATCGTAGAAAGATCAAAGTACACTGTCATCTTCGACTGGCTGCGTCTAATCATTTTGACGAAATTGACAACTTCATTTGCCAATATTTTGGTCTTTCGTCTGCCATTGCTGATAACATGATGCGACTGGTTTTCACGACATTTTAAGTGAACAAAAAGGCCAGGCTGAAGATAAACATTGAATTGCTTCATCTGCGAGCGCGTAAGATAGAAAAATTGGATTTTATTTCGGATTTTGATTTCAAATATTCGTTCTTTTAAATAGATCCGTCGGATCACGCCATAGACAATTTGCATAACCTTATTCTCTTTCTAAACAATAACCTCCTAAAGATTAATTGCTTGCATTTTAATTAATTCCAACAACGCTTGACTCCGGCCTTTAACGCCTAATTTTTGAATAACATTGGAAATATGATTGCGAACGGTTTTACTACTAATATTTAATAGGGCAGCAATTTGGTCGGTATCACGATTTTGGACGAGTAGTTCAAAAATTTCCTTCTCCCGATTTGTCAAAAGTTTTTTCATATGTCCAACATTATCACGATAATTATTGATATGCATAACATCCCCCTTAATCAATGTATAATATGCATTGTTAAGAAAGGGTGTCACTGCCTGATAGACTTTTTAACAAATGTGTGGCGATTTTTTCAGGAAAGCCCAAAGCCTTCAGTTTGTCAAGCGAGGCATTTTGAATATCTTCGAGGGAATCGAAATTGGTCAAGAGAACTTTCTTACGATTTGGGCCAATTCCCTTAATTTCATCAAGTTTGGAAGCAAACGCGCTTTTTGTATGCACATTTTTAAAATAGGAAATCGCATAGCGGTGGACTTCGTTTTGCATGGCTTCCAAAAGCAAAAAAACATTATCTTTTTTATCAACAATTATTTCTTCGCCATTTTGGTTGACTAAAGCACGGGTGCGATGCTTATCGTCTTTGACAATGCCGGCTACCGAAATATCTTCAATTCCGATTGATTTAAGAGTTTGCACCGCAGCATTAACTTGAGGTTTGCCGCCGTCAACCAGGATTAAGTTAGGTTTTCGCAAGTTTTCTCTTAAAACCCTTGTATACCTTCTTTTAATCACTTCTTGCATAGTTTTAAAGTCATCGGCTCCGGAAACGGTGCGGATTTTGTATTTGCGGTAATCTTTTGGGGATGGCACTCCGTCGATATATGTTACCATGGCGCTAACGGCACTAGCCCCGCCAATATTGGAGTTATCAAAGATTTCCATAACCGCAGGGAATGGTATACCTAAGATTTCACCCAACCGCGCCGCCGCATCCTTCGTCCGGCTCACTTTTTGTAGTCTTAGTTTTTGCCAATTCTCTAAATTTATTTTGGCATTTTCGGAAACCAAATCCACGAGTTTCTTTTTCAAACCCTTTATCGGAATGATTACTTTTGTTTCAAGACTCGATTTTAACAACTCGACATCTTCCACATAAGGAATCAAGATTTCCGTAGGCTTGATATTATTCTTAAGCAAATAGAATTGCGAAATGTAACTGGTCAACGCTTCATCCACTGAACCGTATAAATCAAAGACTTCGCCGTTGCGTTCGGTGACTTTGCCGGAACGCATGTGGAAGACTTGGATGGCGATAATATCATCCTTGGCGAAATAACCAAATATATCACGATTGATTTTATCATCCAAGGTCATCTTCTGTTCGTCTTTTACGGTTTTGATGCTGTTGATCATTTCGCGATATTCTATCGCTTTTTCAAATTCCAAATTTTCGGACGCTTCCAACATTTTGGCTTCGATTTTTTTGAGAATGCTGGTGTCATTGCCATTTAAAAAGGTTGCTACTTCCTGCTTCAGCCCATCGTAAGTTTCTTGGGTTACGACATTGATGCAAGGTGCAAGGCATTGACCTAAAAAGTAATATAGACATGGTTTTTTTGGCAGTTTAACGCATTTGCGAAACGGATAGATTTTGTTGAGCATTTCCACGATGTCCCGAGCGGCTTTAGCATTCGGATACGGTCCAAAAAGTTTACCCTTTTTGGCCAACCAGTGATTAATATCGCGGGTTATCACCAACCGAGGATGTTCTTCACCGGTAATGCAAATATATGGATAAGTCTTGTCATCCATCAAAAGAATATTGTATTTCGGCCGATATTCTTTGATAAAATTAAGCTCAAGCAAAAAAGCTTCCAATTCGCTGGATGTAACAATGTATTCGAAAGTGGTGATGTCTTGAATCATCCGGGTCGTTTTCGCATCGTGCGAACCCGTAAAATAACTGCGCAAGCGGTTTTGCAAGTTTTTGGCTTTGCCGATATAGATGATTTCGCCTTTATCGTTTTTCATCTGATAACAACCAGGAAGTTTGGGAACAAGTTGTAAATGCTCTTTTAAATTCATAGCCGTCTCCTCTAAATAATAGTATACCATTTTTTAATCAAAAAGGGTATTTTTTTGTTATTGTTTGTTGGCCGCTTCTATATTAATACAAAAAAACACAATTGGTTTAGTGCAAGGCACCGGCCAATTGTGTTAATTGTTTCTTAGTCTTTTTTGATTTCTTCCAAGATTTTTTCGATTCGGTTACCGTATTCCAGTGATTCGTCGTGTTTGAAACGGAGTTCCGGTGTCTTTCTTAAATCCAAGCGTTGGGCTAGTTCCGTTCTTAAATATCCCTTCGCTTCTTCCAAGGCTTTTTTGGTAGCCAGAACTTCACTATCATCTCCCATGATGGTATACCAAACGGTAGCGATTGACAAATCGGTTGCAACTTTAACCTTGGTAACCGAAACATACTTTAATAATACATTTTGGGCTTCCATTAAAAGGATATTGGATAATTCGCGTACAATGTTTTTTTCAATCCGTTCGTTTTTAACCGACATTTTATTCCCTTCCTTCCTCTTGCATGATAAAGCATTCAATAATGTCGCCTACTTTAATATCGTTATAGTTTTCGATAGTTAAACCGCATTCATACCCGGCTTTTACTTCTCTGGCGTCATCTTTAAAACGTTTTAAAGAAGAAATTTTTCCGGTGTAAATAACGATACTGTCGCGAATCAGGCGAATGCTGGCATTTCTTTGCACGATTCCGTTTGTGACATAACAGCCGGCAATCGTGCCGATTTTGCTGGCTTTGAAGGTTTCCCTTACCTCAGCTTCACCTAAAACTTTTTCGGTTAAGACAGGGTCAAGCAAGCCTTTAACGGCCATTTCAATATCTTCTTGAAGTTTATAAATGATATCGTATAAGCGAATTTCAATACCTTTGGATTTGGCATATTCGGTAATAGTTGCCTGAGGGCGAATATTGAAACCGATAATAATCGAATCGGAAGCAATCGCCAAGTTGATGTCCGATTCGGTAATGGCACCGACTCGGGATGCAACAATGTTGATTTTGGTTCCTTCGATATCGATTTTTTCCAATAGCCCGCGAATGGCTTCAATCGAACCCTGAACATCGCAACGAATGATTAAGTTAAGTTCTTTGATTTCTTCGTTCTTCTGCGACTTCATGAGTTCCGCAAGCGAAATCGATTTTCCTACGCCTTTTTCTTCGTTGAATTTCTTTTGAGCTCTTATTTGAGCGATTTCTCTGGCTTTTCTTTCATCGTTATATATCATAAAGCGTTCGCCTGCAAACGGCACTTCCGCAATCCCCGTAATCTCTACCGGTTTGGATGGACCCGCAACCGTCACATTACGGCCGTTTTCATCAAACATGGCGCGGATTTTTCCGTAGGTGTTGCCGACAACGATAACGTCGCCTACTTTGATAGAACCGTTTTGAACCAATAAGGTTGCGACAGGTCCGCGACCTTTGTCAAGTTTGGCTTCGATGACGGTTCCCACCCCTAAACGATTAGGGTTGGCTTTCAAATCTTTCATGTCGCTGACAAGGAGAACCATTTCTAACATTTCATCCACGCCTTGACCGGTTAAAGCGGAGATTGGCACGATGATAGTATCGCCGCCCCATTCTTCGGCGACCAAATTATGTTCGGTCAATTGTTGTTTAATGCGATCCGGATTGGCTTGAGGACGGTCCATCTTGTTAATGGCAACAATAATTGGGACTTTTGCGGCTTGAGCGTGTTCGATGGCTTCCACGGTTTGTGGCATGATACCATCGTCTGCGGCTACCACTAAAATAACAATATCGGTAATCGAAGCACCCCGTGCGCGCATTTCCGTGAATGCAGCATGACCAGGCGTATCGATAAAGGTAACCAAACGGCCGTTTTTCTCAACTTGGTAAGCACCGATATGTTGGGTAATTCCTCCCGCTTCGCCTTTGACAACATGGCTGCTTCTGATAGTGTCAAGAAGCGTTGTTTTCCCATGGTCGACATGTCCCATAATGGTAACAACCGGCGGACGCGGAACCAATTGGTCGCTTTCGTCAATCATTTCCATTTCGTCGAAACGCACCAAATCGGTGATTTTCTTGTCTTTGACTTCATAGCCGTATTCCATGGCAATAAGTTCAATCGTGTCGCGGTCTAAAACGCTTGTGGCGCTGGCCATCACGCCAATCGAAACAAAGAGTTTTTTAACCAAATTGGTTACCGAAGTGTTTAAAGCTTCGGCTACTTCGATGACGGTCATGCCAGCTTCATAATACACAACGTTTTCTTCAACCTGTGTAGCCAAATGCAAAGCGTGTTTGCCTTTTTTCGGCACCGGTTTTTTAATTCCGCGACGTTTTTTAATTAAACTTTCCGAATTAGAATCTTTTTTCTTAACTCTTACTTCGCGTTTAATGTTATATTCGTCGTCATCCAAAAATTCCCCGTATTTGGTGAGCATTTCTTCGTCAACACGCGGTTGAACAGGCTCATCGTAATATATCGGTTTTTTCTCTTTTGGTTTGGCAACGGCTGGTTTTTCCGGTTGAGGCTTAACTTGAAGAGTAGGTGAACTGGGTGTTTTGGTTTCTTGTTTTTTAACTGTTTGAGGTTTTGGTTGAGGATGCTTGCTTTGTTGTTGTAGCGGTTGTGGTTGTTTGGCTTGAGGTTGTGGTTGCTTGGCGACTGTTTGATGTTTCTTTTTCGGTTGAGCGGATTGTGGCTGTTTGGTTTGAGGTTGTGGTTTGACCGCTTTTTTCGGTGCAGCCTTTTTAATCGGCACCACGGTTCTTGGTTTTGGGCTAGCTTCTTTTTTTCCTGATTTAAATGGATAAGGTACATTGAAATAACGAGCTAGCTTCTTTTCTACCTCTTTTTCAACAAATGTATCGCCTTGCAAAGAAATATCCACACCGACATTCGAAAGCAGTTCCAGCAATTTCTCCTCAGTGCAATTAAATATTTCGATTAAATCTTTAACTTTCATAATTTTCACCTATTCTTTCCTCTTCAAGGAACTCGTTGATTTTTTTCGTAAACCCTTCAGCGCTGAGTCCAACCATTTTTTGATTGGTTTTACCGATGGCATGCGACAATTCTTGGGTTGTAAAAATATTTATAATCGGCACACCGTAAAAGTATGCTTTTTTTTCCATTTTGTCTATCGTTTTAGGGGAAGCATCGCTCGCAAGAACGATGAGTTTCAATTGGGCTATTTGGTCTATCACCGCATCCGTACCCATGATTAAATTTCCGCTTCTTCTGGCCAGGCCTAAGAGTTGCAGGATTTTATTTCTTGTCACTCGCTTCACCCAATAATTCAAGAAGTTCGGTATAAATGCTTTCCGGAACTTCGGTTTCTAAATGGCGGTCAAGCACTTTTTTCTTTTTGGCTTGATTTATCGCCCTTTTGCTTTTTGATAAATATGCTCCCCGGCCTCTAGCCTTCCCCGTTAAATCGACAATAATATTTCCCTCGGGTGTTCGGACGATGCGAAACATGTCCATTTTCGGATATTGTTCATTAGTCGCTACGCATTTTCTGAGCGGCACTTTGCGAGGTTTCAACATGTCAAACTCCCCCTATTTGTTCAATACGTTGATCTTAAACTTGATTCCTTCTTGGAAAGCTGTTGATTCGTCTTTGATGTCAATTTTCCAACCCGTTGCTTGCGAAGCCAAACGGGCATTTTGTCCGCCTTTACCGATGGCAAGCGAGAACTGTGAATCAGGCACAATTACGGTCGCTTTGCGTTCTTCCGGATCAGGCAAGACCGATAATACGGTCGCCGGTGTCAATGCCTCTGCAATCAACTGAATCGGATCGTCGCTCCAAACAAAGATGTCGATGCGTTCGCCGTTTAAAGCGTAGTTGATTTGTTTTACCCGTGAACCTTGTTGACCGACACAAGAACCTTTCGGATCAACATCCGGATTATTGCTTTTGACGCCGACTTTACTGCGATACCCGGCATCCCGGGCCACAGCCATCACTTCGATAACTCCGCTTGCTACTTCCGGAATAGTGGTTTCAAACAAGCGTTTCACAATATCGCGATGAACCCTGGAAACAAAAACTTTCGGGTCTTTGCCAGTTTCTTCAACTTTGGTAATATATACTTTTATCGTACTGCCCTTTTGTAAAATTTCTCCCGGCAAACTTTCGGAAATCGGCATATGCGTAATCGTGTTTAGCCCAAGCGAAAGAATGATGGAACTTTCGGTTACGTCAATGACAGTAGCGCTAATCATTTCGTTTTCGCGTTCTTTAAAGAATTCATAAGCGCGTTTGCGTCCCAATTCTTTGATTCCTTGCGTAAAGATTTGTTTAAATTGAGTTGCGCCTTTTCGGCCGATATCGCTGTTCAGATTGATTTCTTTCCGGATGACATCGCCGACTTTTACTTTTTGTTTGATTTCTTTTGCTTCTTCCAAAAGCATTTGCCCCTTGGGACCCTCTGGGTCGATTTCCTCGACTACAGTGTTGACATTCCAAGCGCGTATCGATTTTTTCTCATGAGAAAACTCGACTTCGATTTCGCCGGTAAATCCTTCCAAAGCACACGCTTTGGTAAGCGCTACGCGAACCTTTTCCAATACGTCTTCAATCTCTAAATTGCGCTCTTGGGCAACAAGTTCCAATGTTTCATAAAAATTTTTACTAATCATTAAAATGCTCCTACTCTAAAATTCAATTGCTAAACGGATTTTAGCAATCAAATTGTATGGTATTTGAACTTCTTTGGCAAATTGTTTGATTTTGGCCTTAATGGTTAAAATTTCACCGTCAAAGTTAAGTATGTGACCTTCGAATTCTTTTAAGGCTACATTACCCACTTTTATTTTTTCGTACGTTTTAACCGCTATGTATTTGCCAATCGCAGCTAAAATATCTTCCTTTGTTTTTAACTCTTTTTCAATACCGGCGGAAGATACTTCGAGATAGTATTCATGAGGAATCGGGTCAATCACATCAAGCGTTTCGCTCACTTTTTCGTTAACGCTTGTAGCGTCATCAATGGAAATGCCTTCTGCTTTGTCAATAATTAAACGCAAGATTGGCATTCCGTGTTCTTTCACCCATTCCACGCTTACGAGTTCTACCCCTAAATCCGCACAAATCGGCAAACTTAAATCATATATTTTTTGTTCTAAATTATTCATAAAAACCTGCCCATCAAATGAAAGAGTGAGCAACGCTCACCCTAAACATTATCTCATACATATTCTACCATGTTGATGGTAATAAGTCAAGTATTTAAATTATATTCCCGTATTGGGTTTTTTTAACTTTTTGCGCCTTTATTTATTATATGCAAAAATTACCCCTTTTATTTGAAATAGTTCGGGAGCTTTTTAATTTTAAAAAAAGCCCATAATAATATTTTTATCCATATTGCTTGCTAAAACAAGCTATTTCGCATACAATAGTTAATAGGTGAAACAATATGAACAACAATAATTTTATTACAATTAAATTAAACAATGAAACAAAACTGATACCGAGAGGTTCAACGCTGCTATCGCTATTATCGGACAATCAAAAGAAAAAGTACTTCGTGGCTTTAGTCAACGGACGAGTCAGGGAACTCAGTTTCAAAATAAGTTTTGACGCCGAAGTGGAATTTTTGGATTTAACCCATTCGGAAGCCGGCAAAGCCTATGAAGCAAGTTTGCGTTACGTCATCGCGATGATTTTCAATGAATTGTATCCAGATGCCTCGATTCGCTTTAGCTACAATGTGTCTCGTTCAATCTTCTGTCAACCGCTTGACGATTTCCATATTGAAAGACGAATCGTCGATCAGGTTGCCAAACGCTTAAGAGAGATCGTTGACGCCGATATTCCGATTGAACGGGTAACCGTTTCGACGGAAGAGGCTATCAGCATTTATCAACAATTTAATTTGCATGACAAAATCGATATTCTCAAATACCGTCCGGAAAAAGATGTCCATTTGTACCGCTGCGGAAATTATTACAATTATCTTCACAGCTACATGGTCCCTTCCACCGGCTATTTGCAAAGCTTTGTTTTGCGCCCTTACAGTCCGGGGATTATCATTCAATATCCTCGTTATGAATTAAACGGTAAAATTCCGCCGTTTGAAGAAGCGCCGACTTACGGACGCACTTTAAAACGCGCTTATGAATGGGCGAAGTTAATCGATACGCAAACCATCTATCGAATCAATGAAAAACTCACGCCGGAAAATATGGTCGACTTTATTCAAATCTGCGAAACCAAGCATAACAATATGCTTTCGGAAATCGGTCAATTAATTAAAGCGGATATCGATAACATTCGGCTGATTGCGATTGCGGGGCCATCGAGTTCGGGTAAAACCACGTTCTCTAATCGTTTGCGTTTGCAACTTATGGCACTTGGCATTAATCCGGTCATGATTTCCATCGACGATTACTACCTTGACCGCGACAAAATCCAACCAGACGAAAAAGGCGAAATCGATTTGGAAGACATCAACACCATCGATGTTGAATTATTCAACCAACATATGTATTCGCTCATCAACGGCGAGGAAGTCGAACTGCCGCGGTTTGACTTCATGACCGCAAAACGCGTTCCAGGTCGTAAGATAAAAGTCGATTTGCGTTCGCCAATTATCATCGAAGGAATACATGCTTTAAACGAACAACTAAGCGCTTCGATTCCCAAGCATCAAAAATTCAAAATTTTCATTTCCCCACAAATTCAAATCAGCATCGACAATCACTCACCGATGAGCACCACGGATTTACGGTTAATCAGACGGTTGGTTCGCGACTTTAAGTTCCGAAACGCTCCGGCTAAACGTACACTTTCGATGTGGCCTTCGGTTCGAAGAGGGGAATTCAAATGGATTTACCCGCACCAAGAACAAGCGGATTACGTTTTTAACTCGGAACTAACCTATGAGCTTGGCGTATTGAAGAAATATGCGCTTCCGATTCTCAAAGAAATCGGCCCAACCGATGAAGATTTCATCGTTGCCAATCGCTTGATTAAGTATTTGAAATACTTCCGCTCGATTGAGGATGATGCAGTACCGTGCAATTCGCTCTTGCGTGAATTTATCGGAGGTTCTTGTTTCAACGTTTAATAAATGAGGTGAATTAATGTGATAGAAATCAGCATTCACACACCGATTGCGGAATTGATTAAAAATTATCCCGAGATTAAAGAAATTATGTTAAGTTTGGGATTCGACAATATCGCTAATCCTATAATGTTAAAAACAGTCGGACGCTTTATGACATTAAGCAAGGGTTCTGAGCTAAAAGACATTAGCATGGAACACATGAAAAATGTCTTTGCCAAACACGGTTTCACATTAGTAGAATAAAATAAATCCTTTTGGCTTCAACCAAAAGGATTTTTATTTTTCTATGCTCCCCAAATTACCTCTTTAACATCTATCGCCCAACCGCCGTTCCACTTGCTGGGTTTGGAAGATGCTTCGCATTTAACAATTAGGTCAAAACAGCCACGGAAACTATACCAACCCATGTATTCAATCGTGTTTGGTATATATATTTCTTTTAGGGAAACACAATTGTTAAAAGCAAACTGTTCGATGCGTTTTAGGTTAGAGTGAACTTTAAATTCTTTTAAAGAAGTGCAATTGACAAAAGCATATTCGCCAACTTGCGTAACCGTCGAAGGAAGGGTAATTGTTTCTAGGGAAGTGCAATTTTCAAACATATGGTTAGCTATCTTGTTTATTGAGGTCGGCAGAATTACGGTTTTCAACACTTCACAATACAAGAAAGCATAATTGCCAATAGACTTTACATTTTCAGGAATAATAATTTCGATAAAGTTCCCGTAAGCAAAAGCAAATTCTGCAATCTCTTCCACATTATCTGCCACAACGAAACTATTAATCTGTTGATTTGGTGCTGCCTGCAATAAAACTTTACCGTCTTTTGAATAAAGATTTCCTTCCGTGACGGAATAAAACGCGTTGTTGCTTGAAAGTTCAAACCTTTCAATCGATTTGCAACCGACAAAAGCAAACGGACCGATTTTGTGGATGTTTTCGGGCAGTGTCACAACAGTTATTTTTCCCAAATAGGCAAAAGTCTTTTCGCCGATAGTTTCTAAAGATTGGGGTAAAATAATTGATTCCACATCGACACAACCCGAGAAAGCGTAATCGCCAATGGCTTGCAATCCTTCCGGAAAAATTAAATTTGGCAATTCCCAGCAATCCTTAAAAGCATATCCTTCGATTATCTTTAAATCTGGAGGAAAAACAATGTTTGACAATTTTAGGCAATTGATAAAAGCGGAATTTTCGATAATGGTAATTCCGTTTGGTAGAAAAACATTTGTTAAAGAAGTACAATTGGCAAATAATCCGTTGGGGATAATTTTTACCTTTTCTGGTATCGTAATCTGTGTAATGCCTTCGCAAAAAGCGAAGGCTTCTTTTTCCAAAGTTTCAACGCTGTTGGGAATGATTACCTCGGATAAAGAATCGCAACCATAGAAAGCCCTTGCGGAAATTACTTCCAGCGTTTCGGGTATTTTTACCTCGGTGATAAAATTGCTTTGTTCAAACGCAGAAGCGCCGATTGCTTTGACCACTTTTCCTTGATAAACGGAAGGGATGACGATTTTACTATCTTCTCCCTCGTATCCAGTAAGGGTATAACAGTCGTTTTCTAAGGAAAAAATCAAACCTTCCGTAAAATAAGTTTGGTCTTCTTCCCACAAGGCTTTGAGTAGCAGTGATTTATAGATAGTGATTTTTTCTTCATGTAAAGTTTTCGTCAGTTCATCCTGCCAGCCTTTAAAAACAAAACCTTTCCTTTGAGGAATCGGTAGGGTTATTTCTTCATTTTTTTGACAAGTTATTTCCCAAGTTTCGGTATCGTCAAACAAACCGCCGTTTGCATCGAAACTAACCGTAAAAATTGTTTCTTGGCAACCAGCGAGGAAAAGCAAACTCAATATTATCGTAATTGCAAGGTATTTGATTCTTTTAATCATGTCTGGCACACTTTCCTTTATTGGTCTTGATTTAAGCAATACATTAGGATTCCGGCTGCTACCCCCACATTGAGCGATTCAACGCCATTTTGCATCGGTATCATCAACATTTGGTCAACAAATTCATTGATTTCTTGGCTTACTCCTTTGGCTTCGTTGCCTAACACTAAAGCGTAACGTTCCGTTTTTAAGACGGGTTTTGGAACAATACCGCCCGCCAAACCGGTGCCGTATATTTTAAAGCCTTTTTCTTTTAGTTTTCCGATTTCTTTTTTCAAATCGCGATAAAGGATGGGAATCCGAAAAAGCGCTCCTTGGGTAGAGCGGATGACTTTTTCATTGTAACAATCAACCGTATCGTTACTGGCAATTATCGCATCCATCCCTAAGGCTGCAGAAGATCTAATAATCGTACCCAAATTGCCGGGATCTTGAAGACGGTCAAGCAATAATATACTTTTAAAGTCAATACTTTCGGTTTTCGGCATGGCCACTACCCCAATAATCGGTTGAGGAGTTTTGGTGCTTGATAACTTGGCGATGATTGCTTCGTTTACCAAATATCCGCCACAAGAAAACTTATCTAAATCTTCCGATTTTAATGCAAATACTTTTGTCAAAAGCTTTGCACGAAAACTTTCTTCAACCAAGTGATAACCTTCCACCAAAAAAGTTTTTTGCTGATCACGATATTTTTTAATCTTCAATTTGGCAGTTTCGATAATCAACGGATTGTTCACCGAAGTAATTTGATTCATATGATCCCCTTGTTAAATATTTTCAATTAATAAATCGAATAAAGGTTTTATATCGGTAAAATAAATTATTAACAAATTAACGATTATAATTACGAAATGGCCGACAATCCACCATTTTAGGAAGATCCTTTGGGCTTTATTTTTGCGAAAGAACCAAAGAAAAATAAAGTTCAAGCCTATCAAAATAATGATATAAGCAAGAAACGGCAACATTACCCCAACCCAAATCCAAAACGGGGTAGCATTTTGATATTTTTCCCAAGTAAAGGTTGCAATCAACAAATCAAAACATAGCACACGCATCATAAACCATGAGGAAAATAAAAGCACGACAAACATGTACAGATAAATGGCTGGGTTTATTTCGTCAAAAAAGGTGCGTTTCTTGACTCTTTTCTCAATAACTACCCCTTCGTCGGTAAATTGTTCTTCATAAACAATATCACCGTTTTCGTCATGTTCTTTTTCAATTACCAAATCGTTTAGGACTAGGTATTCTTCTTGCAAGAGATCGATTTCTTCATCGGACAATGTTGGAGGATATCCGTTTAAGATTGCCTCATTGTAAGCATTGATGAGTTCTAAAACTTCTTTTTTTCGGGCTAAAGCTTCTTCATAAGTTTTGGGAATGTTTATTTCCTTCATCATCTGGCCACCTTTCATCTTACTTATTATACCACATTTTTCTTAATGGGGTAGTTTTTTAAAAAATAAAAAAAGTGTCAACCGAAAATTGTTTGACACTTTTTTAGAAAATTAGATTAATGAAAAATCTATCATCACTATTTACCTTTTAATTGTGATTGAGCCATTGCGACTAACCGACGGGTAATTTCTCCGCCTACTGTTCCGTTTTGACGAGCAGTAGTGTCAGGACCTAATTGAACACCTAATTCGTTCGCAATTTCGTTTTTCATTTGCGAAAGAGCATTTTCAGCACCTGGTACAACAAGGCGGTTTCTGCCTGGTGTATTAGCATTAAAAGATGAATTATTCATTGATTTCACCTCCTGTCGATGATATTATGTACCACATTTGGTGAAATTATAATCTTTTTGTGTTGGTAGTTTTAGGCGGATTATGCGAATTTTACCACTGCTTAAAACAAATCGATTGGCCCCACAACTTGGTAATGTTGTTTGGTGGTAAGGACAATTGTTTCGATTTTTTTAAGTGCTTCTTCCACCAATTTTTCAAAATCAAAGTTTTTTTCTTCTTTTTCAGCAGCACTTAAACGCGGTTTGATTTGTGGATGACGCGGTACAAAGATTGTGCAACAATCTTCAAACGGACGAATTGAAATATCGTAAGTGCCGATGTTTCTGGCGATATTGATGATTTCTTCTTTATCCATCACCGCAAGCGGTCTGATTACCGGCATGGTTACCACCGAATTGATGACATTCATGCTTTCCAAGGTTTGGCTTGCGACTTGTCCGATGCTTTCGCCGTTAATGATGACCTCGGCTGAGATTTTTTTGGCTAAGCATTCGCTGATCCGGTACATCATTCTTCTCATGATGGTAATTCCGTAATCCTCCCGGACGTGTTGGAAGATTAATTGTTGAAGGGTAGTAAACGGAACTACATGCAACAAAATTGTGCCGTTTAAAGTGTATGGCGCAAGCTGTTCCAAAAGATCGACTACTTTTTGAAGGGCATTATCGCTTGTGTACGGCGGAGAAGCAAAATGAATCGCTTCAATTTCAATGCCTTTTTTAAGGGCTAAAAAACCCGCTACAACACTGTCGATTCCTCCACTTACCATTAACAAACCCTTGCCTTGAATATGAGCGGGAAAACCGCCAAGCCCCGAAATTACCTCGGTATAGATATAGGTTCCTTCATCCCGAACATCTAAAAAAAGCGTAAAATCGGGATGGTGCATATCGGCTTTTAAACCCGGAAGCGACTTGAATAAGAAACCCGCCACCATTTGAGATATTTCCAAAGAAGTATGAGGAAATTGCTTATAAGCGCGATTGGTTTCCACTTTGAAAGTTTTTTTCTCTTTGGCTAGTTCTTGAGTCATGATTTCCAAAGCAGCGACTTTGATGCTTTCCAAATTGGATTCGCAGCGCGTCACGACGCTAAAGGAATAAATGCCGGGAATTTTCTTTAATAACGGTATTATTTCTTCGGGTTTATGATCATTTAGAATTATATAATAACGCATACCCTTATTTTGAAAAACTAAATTCGAAAAATGGGAAAGAGCAGCTTTGATATGATGGTTAATTCTTTGAATAAATTGACTGCGATTGGATTTTTTTAAACTCAATTCACCGTATCGAATCAAGATATGTTTTTCCATGTTTTTTTACCTATTCTTTCTATCTTTTAAAATTGTTTTTCCGGACAAAATAATTTTAGCGTGTCAACCAAGTTTTGAAGTTCTTCGACGGTGTTTTTGTAAGACATGCTTACCCGAATAGAACTTAATGCCCGCGCTTCATCATTCGTCATGGCAAAAACCGTAGCTTGAGGTTTCTTTAATTTAGAACTGCACGCACTTCCTGTAGCCACATAAATGTTGAAACTTGCCAAATAATTCATGACGGTTTCGGCGTTTTTCCCCATAACGCTAAAATTAAGTATATAAGGGGAATAATTATTTTTTCCACCATTGATGACGATTGACGGAATTTTAGTTAATTCTTGATACAAAAACTGATGCATTTTTTGAACTTTTTCCCAATGTTCATTTTGGTAATTAAGCGCATCCTCAGCAGCTTTAGCCAAAACAACTGCTTTTCCGATATCCATGGTTCCCGGATATTGGTTGGGTGATGCCTTTAAAGGTAAATTTAAAGCATTTTTTGAATTATATATCAAAGCTCCAGAAGATTTCAAACCCTGGATTTTATGGGCACTAATCGTGAATAAATCGATATCTTGAAGGTTAAAATCTATTGCGACTTTTCCAAGACCCTGAATGCCGTCCACGTGAAGTTTGGCTTTTGGAAAATTTTTCATAATTTTACAAACCTTTTTAATCGGTTGAATCGATCCCACTATATTATTTACCCATTGAATTGATACTAATATGGTATCTTTTGATAAAACTTGTTGCAATTGGTCAAGATTTACAATACCATCCGAATCGACATCCAAATAAAAAACCTTGAAACCTTTTTTTTCCAAATCAACAAAAGGCTCCAAAACCGAAGGATGTTCGATCTTTGTGGTTATGATTGTTCCTTTTTGATTTATGTAATTATTGCATATGCCATAAATCGCAAAGTTGTTGGCTTCCGTTCCGCCATTTGTAAAAAGGATTTGGTGTGTATTGGGCATTTTCAAAACTTTGGCAAGTTTTTCTTTTGCCAAACCTACAACAGCCTCGGCCTTTTGTCCCGGTTGATAAGGACTGTTTGCATGATGCCAATAGCTTTGGTGAGTCTTTTGATATAAATCCAAATATTCTTGTTTGGGCTTGGTTGTCGCCGCGCTGTCTAAATAAATCATCTTCATCAATCCTTATTCTTTGTTATTTTTCTGCTTTCTATTATACATATAAAGCAATACTTTTGCAATCCCGTTCAAAAGGGGGTATACTATTACCTGAGGTGGTTGCATTGAGACATGTAGAATACAGTCCGCATGGTGTATGTGCAAAAAAAATTACCTTTGACATAACGGACGATAATAAATTAACCAACCTCCGTTTTTATGGTGGATGCAAAGGCAATTTAAGCGCCATTGCGAAGGTGATTGAGGGTTATCCCATCAATAAAATCATCACTTTGCTCGATGGCAACCCTTGTGGCTTACGGGACACCAGTTGTACCGATCAATTAGTAAAAGCCATCAAGGAGAGTCAATCATCCAAATAAGCGAAAAGCATCAAGAGCACATCTTGGTGTTTTTTCTTTTTAACTAAGCGAATAGATATATGCTCGTCCGGCTTTTTCTACCATTGAAATCGCTCCAACCGTTTTCAAAACCTGAATGGTTAGACTAGCTTCCTTGGGAGATAAAGGCATTAATGATTTAAAATTCTTTACACTGAACTTTTCCGGTAAATGAGCAAGGTGCTTTTGGTAATCTTCTTTTTTGTTTAAAGCAATGACTTCGTCAAAATGGACAGGTATTTGGTCTACTTTCGTCGCGCCTTTCTTTTTATTTCGGGCATAACCGTCAAGGAGGCGGTATTCGTTGATTTTGCAGGGGACGATAGCGATTTCTAAATTAGGATTGTTCAAAAATTCCCGCAAAAAATAAAGTTCTTTGCATATCCTTAAAGGATGGGCTTTTTTAGGCGATTTTCTTGAAGTGACTTCACCCGTATCCGGGTTCTCCCAATGAATGATTTTTTCGGTAGCCATGGGGTAAGCGATTCTTACTTTGTAATTGAGTAATAGCGAAGCCAGTTTGCTTTTTAAATGATGAAAATTTCCGGTTTGCACTTCGGTAATGATGTTGTTATCGAATATATCCACAATCCAATTGTTGATTTTAACCTCGTGCTTGGTTTCGTCCGGACACAAGTGTTTTTTAAGCAACAAATGCAGCGATTTTTCCTTTTGGCGGCCGATGGAGGTATCATTAATGCTTTGATATTCCATGTGATATTCCGTTAGCGTTTTAGTATTACTCCCACTGGACAGTGGTCGCTTCCCATTACATCGCTTAAAATGAAACTGTCGACTAATCTTGGAAACAAACGTTCGGAAAGCAAAAAGTAGTCAATCCGCCACCCAATGTTCCGTTCCCGCGCTTTTAAGAGATAGCTCCACCAAGTGTATTCGATTTTTTCAGGATACAATGTTCTAAACGAATCGATAAAACCGCTGTTTAACAGTTCCGTAAATTTGGTGCGTTCTTCAATCGTAAAACCGGCATTTCTTTCGTTGGCTTTCGGATTTTTTAAGTCAATCGGCTGATGAGCGACATTCAAATCCCCACAGATTATTACGGGCTTTTTTTGGTCCAATTCAATTAAATATTTGCGAAAATCGTCTTCAAATTGCATCCGGTAATCTAGGCGGGTCAGTTCCCTTTGGGCATTCGGAACATAAACGCAGACGAAATAAAAGTCGGGATATTCTAAAGTAATGATTCGGCCTTCTTTGGGGTGTTCGCCAGACGGAAAATCAAAACTTACGCTTTGTGGTTCTGTTTTCGTAAGGACCAAAGTTCCCGAATAGCCCGGTTTACTGGCACTATGCCAATATGCGTGATAACCAGGGAAAGAAAAGTTGGCTTGCGTGGAAAACATCTTTATTTCTTGAAGCGCCACGATATCGGCGTTTACTCGATTTAAAAAGTCGGGAAAACCTTTATTCATGATTGACCTAAGACCATTGACGTTCCATGAAACAAAACGGTAGTAGATATCAAGGGGTTTAAAATAAGCAAGGGCTTTTCCCCACTCCAATTCTCTTTCTTGGTAAAACTGAAAACCCAGCTTTTCCGATAAAGCAATGGAAGGGATGTTCTCCGGGGTAATGAGGATACCAAAATAAAGGTAACCGTTTTTCACCGCTTCCTTTTCGATTTCCTGCATAAAACGAAAAGCCACACCTTGTTTACGGTAAGTTTTTTTGATTACCAAACGCGACAAAAAAGCCGCCCGCGGCAAGTGCGAAAAAATCGGACTTAAGTATTCGTCGGAATCCGACAACACCACATAACCGACCAATAAACCATCAATCACCAAAAGACGCGTTGCTTTAGTGTTTAAATCTTCTTGGATAATTTCTACGTCCGGGTAATCATCGTCCCAATCGGTTAATTTGGCGGGATCTTGTTTTACTTCGTCTAAGAGCGTCATTATTTCATCCAAGTATGATTCGTTTCCTTTAATTATTTTCATGATAACCACCTATTTCCTATTCATTATAGCATTTATTGGCAACTTAGAAAAACAAATTGACAACAATTTATTAAATAGATAAGAGGTCCCCCAGGGTTTAACCAAAGCGGACCTCTTCTTTTGTTTTAGATACCTCTGCTGCCGAAGCGACGAATAAGCATGCCGATAAAGGTGAAGAGAATAAAGACCAGCAAATTGACGATAACGATGCTTGCGGCGGAAGAGTATTGAGAGAAAGCAAAGAAAGCAACCAAAAAGCAGAAAACCGATATGAACATCGATGATACGATTACTTTCTTAAAGTTATTAAACACACGCATAGAAGTTAAGGCCGGAAAAATTATTAAGCTAGAAATAAGCAATGAACCCATGATACGCATGCCGATAACCACGACGATTGCCGTAAAAATCGATAAGAGGATATTATAGAACCGAGTGTGCATACCCGTAGCTTTGGCAAACGATTCGTCAAACGTAACCGCAAATATCCGATTATAAAACACTATAAAACAAATGATGATGATAGCCGCAAGCGGAACAATCATATATAAATCGGTTTTGGAAGCGGTGGTAATACTGCCGAACATATAGTTGTTAATATCGGCGGTAAAACCGCTTGACAGGCTGCCGGCCAAATAACCGATGGCAAGGGCGCTACTGGAAAGAAGCGCTATCGCCGCATCCGCCTTTATCTTCGTATTTTGTCCCAAGCGGAGAAGGATGTAAGCAGCTACCATGACAATCGGCAAAGCGAATTGCACCGGTGTTTGATTCAGTGCCAGCGCCACCGCAAACGACCCGAACGCCACATGCGATAACCCGTCGCCGATCATCGAATAACGTTTCAAAACCAAAACAACACCCAAAATAGCCGCACAAAGCGAAAGCAAAATTCCCACAAGGAGCGGTTCTTTCATATAGGTAAAAATATCGCGAACTTGTTCAAAAAAGTTAATCATAATTACCCCCTGTGTATTGGGTGCCGATGCCGCTGGCCTGATAGTCGCTAGGAGTTCCGTCAAAGGTAATCGTTTGGTCCACGTGGATGACTTTGGTCGCATGCTTGATGATGGTATTTACGTCATGGGAAATGATGACAATCGTTACACCGTATTCCTTGTTGATTTTATCGAGAATCTCATAAAGGTGCTGAGCCATCATCACATCCAGCCCCGCAAACGGTTCATCCAAAAACAAAATCTTTTCGGTTGAGCATAATGCTCTGGCCAAAAGAACGCGTTGTTGTTGACCGCCTGATAGGGATCTAAAAGGTTTGTTTTTAATATTTTCGATTTCCAATAATTTGATATAGCGCAGCGCCAATTCTTTTTCTTTCTTGCGATAGAAGGGGAACCAACCCAAGCGGTTTAAGCAACCCGACAAAACGATTTCCAAAACGGAGGCCGGAAAATCAGTTTGCACCTCGAGTTTTTGAGGAAGATAACCGATGGATTTCGGTTCGACGGTGCTGTCGTATTTCAGTTTGCCAGAAATTGGGGGAATCAAATTAACGAGGGTTTTGATTAAAGTGGTCTTTCCGCTGCCGTTGCTGCCGACGATGCAAACATAATCGCCGTTGGTGATTTCCAAATTGACATTAGCCAAAACCACTTTATTGTCGTAGCCGACGGCTAAATCATGACAAGTTAATAGTTTCATTCGCATAACCCCCTTTCTAAAGCTTTGATATTATCTTTCATAATGCTGAGGTATGTTGCGCCGTCCTTAAATTCCTGAGGCGTAACATTATGAGCCGAGTGCAAAAGCACCGCTTCGGCATTCGTGTTTTCCACAATTTTTTGACATATCGTATTGGTTAATAATTCTTTTTGATAAATAACCGGTATATCCAATTCATCAATTTCTTTGATCATTTCGATCACTTCATGGATTGAGGGGTCGGTTTCCACCGAACACGTTTCATATACGGAACGGTATTTTAGACCATACTGCTCAACAAAATAATAAAAGGCAAACGGAGCGCCAAAATACAAAGTATCTCTTTTCTTGCGGCTTACCACTTCTTTGATTTCCAAATCTAGTTGTTCCAATTCCGCCAAATAAGCATGGGCGTTTTGTTCATAAAAGGTTTGGTTCGCAGGATCCAATTCAATAACAACTTCCAAGATATCTCTTACAATGGTCATCGCAAAGATTGGATTTATCCAAATGTGCGGATCATAAGTATGAACATGGCCAAAAGGATCGCGATGCGTCTCTTCTTCGTGTTCGTCATGATCGTGGTCGTGGTCTTCAATGATAGCCAAAGGGATATTACGGGAAGCATCGAGTACTTTTAAGGTATCGGGCGCGTTGCGAAGGAGCGTTCCCGCCCATGTTTCCAAACTATCGCCCATATAAATAAAGAGATGAGAACGTTTGATGGTAATAATGTTGTGGGTTGAAGGGTCAAATGAGTGGGCATCTTGTCCCGGAAGAAGCAACATTTTTACTTCAGCTTTGTCCCCCACAATGGTTCTGGAAAAGTCATAAAAAGGAAAACTCGATGTTACAATCGTAAAATCACCTTCCATTTGCGGAAGCGAACAACTGGTTAGTCCCAATATGACAATTAATAAACTAAAAAAGAGCAGTGTTTTTTTCATAGATCACCCTTCTTATTGCTGCATTCATGGCAGGTGCCATATATGATAATTTTGCTTTGATCAATAATAAACTGATATTTCTCCTTGATGTACTGATCGAATTCATCGCATTCGACATGAAGCAGAACCCCGCATTCCAAGCATTTCAAATGAAAATGCTCATGACAGTAATCGCCTTCTTCGATATATTGATAACCGGCGCTCGGCTGATTGTCAATGATAAACTTACGAACCGCGTTTTGTGATACAAGCATATCCAAATACCGGTAAAGCGTAGCTTTGCTTACCGGAGTTTGATTTTGATTAAAAAGTTCAAGCATTTCTTCGGCCGTCAAATGGCGATCTTGATTGGCTTTCAACAAATCAAGAATGATGCTGCGTTGTTTAGTGTGGTAATTGCGGTTCATCTAGGCCATCCTCCCATCAAATTGAGATTCAGTTTCAAATATTATACAATGATTAATCCCGATAGTCAAGAATATGGCTTACTATTTTTGGTAGTAAAAAACAAAGAAAAAAATAAAAAAGCAAGATAACCGAGAAGTGTTATTTAATCTTGCTTTTTAAAAGAATTAAGGTGTAAATAATAAAAGGAAGAATATGAAAAAATCTATTTGGTTGTTGCGATGCCCTTAGTATTTTAACCTTAACTTACTTTTTTATGCATCTTTTAAAGCATTGATTTTTTCTAAATAATAAGGGCTGTCGGTTAACTCATAACCGATTTGCAAAATCTGAAGGGCCGCCTTCTTCGATCCTTTTTCCGTCGCGACTTGCGAGGATTCTTGAATCAAAGCGATGATATCGCGGCTTGGGCCAAGCTGAAGATTGTATTTCTTAAAGATGGCTTGCAAGCCTTCGGAATTGGGAATTTTGATTGTTCCCTCCAGTTGGCTTTCGATTTTGGCAAATACCTCGTTAACATTGAGTTTGGCATCGTAATACCTTGCCACCACCAAACAGGCCACCGCCGGTTCTTTTTGTTTTTGGGCTAAATAATACTTGCCAAGCAGATAATAGCTATGGCCTAAATCGCGTTTTTGGTAAGCCATGTGCATGGCTTTTTCCACCAGTGATTTTACTCGCTGCAAATCATTTTCCATAATGGCGATTTCCCCAAGCATCAGATAAACAATCGAGGCATAAGGATTAAAGCGAACCGATTCATGAAAATATTTCTTGGCCTCCTCAAACTTGCCTTGCGCCATTTGGATAACTCCTAAATTGAAGGCATAGGCACTTACCGGCTCCCTCAAAATCATTGGTTTTTGGGAAATGATAAAACGATTGGATGTCATCAACAAGGTTTCGAAGGGGCCTTGGGGACTGATGTAAGATACATTGGGTGTTTTCAAATTGGAAAGCAAGAAGGAATCTTTCAGAAAAATGAGCGTCTTTTCTGCTTCGGAAAATTCTTTCTTTTGAATAGATTCGATTGCTTCGATAAAAGCTTGTTTCCGGGACTCTGCGCTTCCGCGCAAAAGTTGAAACAAATTCGGCAACTTAGCCCGCGGAACTTTATTAAAATATTCCAAAAGCACTTCCTCCACATTGGGTGAACCGTATTTTAGGATGGCTTTCGCTAGTTCCCCGGGAATTTCCGTTGCAACATCTGCTATATCTTTTCCGTCAATATAGTCTTGAATAATGGTTAATAATCTTTCCAAGTGTTTTCACCTCTTTTTTTCCCCTATAGGTTATCGCCGCCTGAAGACATTCCCTTCCTTTGCGCAACCTCGATTTCCGCCAGTTTATTAGTAATAGACATCCTTGTCAAAATTAATTTTACAATCTTTTCCAATTCCGAACCTTTTCGGTAATCGCTGTTGCATATATAGTTGACACGGTTTTCGCCCAGCAATTTGTGTACTTTGGTCATATCGTCGCCATGATAAAGGGCTATTGATTGCCCCCCGTATTGTTTGACTAATTTCATGCATGGGACATCGGTAATTCCGTCACCCAAGTAGATCATATTTCGATACGGGATGCGTCTGTCTTCATCGGACATATATGTGTTCAAGGTTAAATCGTCCAAGACATCAAGAACGCCTTTACTGATTCGGAAAAGAAATTGCGTTTTGGTGGTAAAGTTGACGATTTGTCTAGGCCAAACCGCATTTCCCCGTTCATTGTAATGGAATTCGCAAGCATAAATCCGTTTGAATTCCTGAGCGATAGCGGTTCCTTCAATGATTTCCTTTAAGCCAGAAGAAATAATGTAGTGTTCAATCTCCAAGCCCAAAGATCTGCCGAATGCATTGATCCGCTCAAACCAGGTGTCTACACCGGGGAAGAATTCCACGTCTTTTCCGAGTTGTTGAAGCGATTCCTTAGTAATTTGCAAATCGTTCTTTTTTGCTTGCTTGTTCATCAAAAGCATATAAGCCAAGATTTTATCCATATTGTATTTATGAGCAATCTTATTGGCTTCCGCCCAAAACTCTTCTGCTTCCATACCGATGCTGGGGATAAAGCCGTATTCCTGCATATCTTTTTCACATAAAGTCTTATCAAAATCATACATTAAAGCAATAATTGTTTTTGCCATTTTTTCTCTCCTTTGTATTCATATTATACACAAAAACGGGATAAATAGCAAATATTTTTGATTAATGCTCAATTTATTGATTGCTTTCGGCGCGTTCTTGGAGTTGAGTGATAATTTCGGAATAGAACTTTTCGTCGATTCGGTATTTCTTTCGATAGAAAAAGTAGCTGCCAACAATGAAAAATAACGGAATTATTAGCATGGTAACAATCAATGAATCCTGCATAAATTTATCGACATTGGTGTTGATATAGTCTTTAATAATGCTACCTTCGATCAACCCCAAGGCCTTGTCTTTTTCCATTTCGGACACATTTTTGTTGATTTGGTACAGTCCTGAAATCAACATTGTGCCGTTCACGAATAGTACATAAATGGCGCTTGCGAGTTTCGTAACAAACGGCTGCAAAGAGAAATTTATGCTTTCGTAACGTTTCCCGAGTTTCCATTGACCGTATTCAATCGTATCGGTTAAGAGCACCAAAACGATTAATTGAATCAATCCTTCCCCGAAGAATAGGATAAAGCCGAAAACCAATAACCCCGCAATCGTTTGAGGGAATACCAAGGTCCAAAAGAGAAAACCCAAGTATCCAATTACCACTAAAATAATCGCCAGTTTAAACATTTGCGACCGGTTAAACCGCTGGGAAAAAAGCGGATAAACGAGCAGCGCTAAGAGTTGCGACCCGCCCAGCGCCAGCGCAAACAGCGAATATTCGAGCCCACCATAATTTAAATAAACGTAATTGAAGTAAAACTGCCCGCAGTTAATTGTGATAAAAAAACCGATGTTGAAAAGCAAAATCGCAAAAGCGATTATCACCAATTGGTCATTTTTAAAAATTACTTTCACCATGGTTTTAAGCGAAATCGTTTCTTTATCCTTTTTAGCTTGATCGATGATGGCATTAGGCCTTTCTTTTACCCCAAAGACCACCAACAATTGGCAGAGGATAAAGAGAACGCCAATAACAATCGCCATCCATTGGAACGCTTTTGAGCCGCTTTTGCTACCGCTATAAAAAATCGGAATTAAAACCACCGAACTGAACGCACCGATATTGGCGCAAATCCGGGCAAGCGACCCAACTTTTTCGCGTTCCTTTTGATCAACCGAAAAGGTGGAATACATGGTCCAATAGGAAATGTCGTTAATGGTGTAAGTCATTTCCCAAAGCAAATAGAGAAAAGCAAACCAGAGTACAAAACCGATGCCCGAAAAGCCAAAATCGGTAAAAAGCAACATCGTTACCAAAGCATTGGTTAAAGCCCCGATTAAAATCCAAGGTTTAAATTTGCCGTATTTGCTTCTGGTGTTTTCGATGATGACACCCATGATCGGGTCGTTGATAGCATCCCAAATCCTTGTAATAATCATGACAATCGAGATGCCGATTAATTCGCCTTTATCCAAGCCCACATAATAACTAAAGTAAATGATTAAATACATGTTAACGAGCGTGTATAACATGTCGCGCCCGATGCCACCGATACTGTAGGTGAATTTATTGCGTACTGATACTTTTTCCGTGATATCCATATTTTTACCTCTTGTGAATTATTTGTGAATTAATCGAATAAATAAACGCGTGCTTCATAAGGTTTCAGCATTTCGGATGTTTGAGGATAATTTTGTAAAATTAGTTTGCCTTTGGTTAAATCACTGTCGTTTAAGTCGGGAATAGCTAAGTCCTTATCCGAAAAGTTTCCGATTACCAGAAGTTTTTTTCCGTCATAATCCCTTAGATAACAATAAATCTTTTGGTGTTTTGGAAGCAATTCTTTAAATGACCCTTCCACCACAATCGGAAATTGTTTTCGTAAGGCAATGATTTTTTGATAATAATAGAAGATTGAATCAGGATTAGCCAAACTGTTTCTGACATTTATTTCTGGATAGTTGGGATTTACTTTAATCCATGGCTTTCCTTCCGTGAACCCGGCATTTTCCGTATCATCCCATTGCATCGGGGTTCTGGCATTGTCGCGGCTCATATAGATAATCTTTTTCATCATCCGTTTATGAGATAAACCCAAGCGTTTGCCTAACCAGTAGATTCGGTGTGTTTCGATATCTTGATAATCGCTAAGGTCAGTAAATTGAGGGTTGGTCATGCCAATTTCTTGCCCTTGGTATATAAAAGGCGTTCCTTGTTGGAAATATAGAACCGTTGCAAGCATGGTGGCTGACTGATAGTGATATCTCTCGCTATCACCAAAACGGCTGACCACCCGCGGTTGGTCATGGTTTTCCCAATACAAAGTATTCCAACCTTTACCGTTAATGGTATCTTGCCATTTAGTCAAAGCATTCATTAACCTTCGCGGTTTAAAGGGACGGATAAACCATTTAAAGAAATTATCCGCACTCATATGATCAAATTGGAAAACCATCGTCAGTTCCTGATTGTCAAAACTGATATAAGCCAACGCGTCTTCCGGTTTGAGGAAAATCGCTTCGCCGACCGTAAAGGCATCGTATTGGTCAAAGACTTCCTTTTTTAATTCTTTAAGGTATTTGTGAATTTGGGGACCATTGATAAAATGTTCGTGGCCGCGAATAAGATGCAATTTGCCTTTCGGATAACCCGGTGTCTTTGATAAAAGATTGATAACGTCGCAACGAAAACCGTCAACGCCAAGATTGAGCCAGTAGCGAATCATTTTTTTGATTTCCGAGCGCAATTCTTTGCATTCCCAGTTCAAGTCCGGCTGTTCTTTGGCAAACAGATGCAAATAGTATTCCTGGGTTGTTTCGTCATATTCCCAAACCGAACCGCCGAACAAACTCATCCAATTGTTCGGTTTTTTCCTGCCTTTTCCTTTTTGCCAATGATAAAATTTTCGATAAGGGTTGTCGGTCGACTTGGCGCTTTCGATAAACCAAGGGTGTTCGTTCGAGGTATGATTGATTACTAAATCCATGACCAGACGCATACCGCGGCGATGAAGTTCGTTGACTAAAGTTTTTAAGTCTTCCAAGGTGCCATAGTCCGGCAATAGATTATAATAATCCGATATATCATAACCATTGTCGACCAGCGGGGAATCGTAAATTGGCGAAAGCCAAATCATATCCACACCAAGCTCTTGCAAATAATCGAGGCGGCTGATGATGCCGGGGATATCGCCGATTCCGTCATTATTGCTGTCTTGAAAACTGCGTGGATAGATTTGATAAACAACACCATTCTTAACCCAATGTTTCATACTCGTCCTCCGAAGAAAAAATTCTAACATAATTGTATCATACATTCTTCGGTTTTGGGACAATTCTTATAATTTAACAAAAAAGAAGCAGTCATAAACGCTTTAGGCATTTATGCTGCTTCCTTTAATCAACAATCGATGTAATTATTCGATTAAGATTTGTTTTGGTGCTGGGATTTCTCGGTTGTTTTTCAAAACGTTGATTTTAAGAACACCGTCTTCCAATTTGACTTTGATATCTTCTTCGGTAACATCGTTCTTTAAACGATAGCTGCGTCTGATTTCGACATTCTTTCTGCCTTTAACATAATAATGGTAGGCATCGTTCTTTTGTTCGCTTTCTTCTTTCTTAACCGCATTCACCGTTAAGATATGGTCGCGAAGTTCAACGTTTATATCTTCTTTCTTAAAGCCGGGAACTTCAATTTCGAAAGTAATCCCTTTTTCATCTTCATAAATATCCGTTCTGGAATCAGCACCAAAGAAGAAACTGTCAAAGACATCATCCCACAAATTGCGTCTTGTTAAATATCTCATTTATGCATTCCTCCTTTTCTTTTTATTATATCGATAAAATTATTGTTTTATTCAATCAAAATAGTTTTTGGCAACATTTTTTCCGGTTTTGAAATACTGATTGCAAGAACACCATCTTCCAATTTCACCTTAATATTGCCTTCATCGATACCGTTTGGAAGTTTGTACTTCCTGGTAAAGATCAAGTTAACACGGCCTTTTTCATAATAGCGGTATTCATTTTCTGCTTCTTCGTTGTCGGCCTTGACATCTATGACAAGATGTCCGTTATCTAATTTGACATTTACGGCTTCCTTTTTTACACCCGGAACCTCGATGTCAATGTAAAATGCTTGATCATCTTCATAGATGTCGGTTTTTGCCACATCTTTTTCTATGCAGCAGCCATCAAAAAATTTGTTTAATAAGTCGAAAGTGGATTCAAATCTCATTTATTATTACCTCCTTTTTCCATTTTCACTAGTATTATAGCATATTTTGTTAGCACTGTCAAGCGTTGAGTGCTAAATTTTTAAAATAATTTTAAATTTTTTAAAAATAAAAATAACCCCACGGGTTTGTGGGGTTATAAATTGATTCTATTCTGAATTTATTGGAGTATCAAAACGATTTCGGTATTGCTGTAATAGATATAATCGCGATCCCCTGATGCGTAAACTTTGACATAACAACCGTCTTGCACTGGAAAAATAATGGTGAAAGTGTCCATATCACTTTCGGAATCGTATACCGGAAGTGAATTTTCAAGTAAGTCTACCATATCCTCAACGGTAAAAAAGCCGTCGCCTGGTACATGGGAGTACAATTTTCCTTGGTAAACAAGTTCATAAAAAGCGTCTTGCACATAATAACGATAGATGTCTAAATTTACTTCATTGTTGCTTATTAGGTTTTCTTCGTAGATCACTTCAATTGGAAATTGGGAATCGACAAAATCGAGAATGGTTTCGAGGTCGTGTTCCGAAATTCCTTCCGGATCCATTTCGCTAACTAATTTGGCAATTTCAAAGGCATTGCGCATATCTCGTTCAAATTCATCAATTTCTTCAGCGGTTACTTCGACGTAGAATTCCTTATACAACGGATTATCCACTAACAAGGTTTTTAAGTTATCTAATAATGTGTCTATTTTCGCATCATTTGTTTCGTAGAATTCGCTAAGCTCCGAAGCAATCAAAATGACGTTTTCAAATGTATATTGTTCGAATAGTCCTTCATTGTATAAATCATTAAGCATTGTTCCGAGTTGTCCGGCAATATCGCCCAATTGAGCAATAATTGTGCCAATTAAATCCATATCAAATGCTTCATCGAATTGCTCTTCGGTTAACAAGTATTTGTCGGGTTCCAATTCTTGGTTATAGAAGTAAAGAACTTTTACAATTCTCTTTGTTAATTCCAAAGTATTGGCGAAATCTTCCTTGGTCAAATTCATAAATGCCGACCAATCAACCATGGATATAATGTCAAATGGCGACTTATTGATTCCGGCATTTCTAAAGAACACAAAGGAGAAAGCCGTCATATCGGAAATGATGGATATTTCTTCAAAAGCGCCAAGGGTAATGTTTTGATCAAGCGTTAGAATATCCCAAATGTCGAAGACTAAATCGAAATCGGTGCCTGATGCATAAGCAAAAATAAACGGAATAACGTCAAAACCTTTGTTGAAGATTAAATCGATAAAGGCATCTTCGATTATTGCGCTGTTTTCCGCAATCACCGGATTATTTTGAATTCTTTGGGCTATTTCGGTAAAGATTTGCAACAATTCTTCTTCGCTTACCACCATCATTAAAGCTTCAATGTCTTCGGATGTGGAGGTAAGTAATACTTCTTTATAAACATTTATCATCGGTACGTAAATGGCACTGACATACTCAAATCCGTTTACCAATGAACTCAACAAGATTTCATATTCGTCTGAAAGCGTTTCGAAATTTTCTGTTCTAAAGTCGAGGGCGAGGATGCCGAGATCTTCAACAACACCTAAGAAAGTATCAAATTCTTCTTGGGTCGGCATTACGTCAAAACTGAAAATCGATTCCACAAAAGCATTCTTGAGTTCAAAAATTTCATATGGCGTAATGTTCGGATTGGAAATCAAGGCATATAATTCTTCCATGTTATTGCTTAAACCGTTTCTTACCAATTTTATCGGAACCATTAATGCTTCCAAAACCGCGGTTTCGTTTTCTTTTAAGTAATCCCCAAGTTCCAACATAAGTTGATAATAGAGTTGGTTTTCTTCGTATCTTTCTTCAAGTTTGACTATTTGTTCTTGATAATATTCGATTTCCTTTTGGTAATCAAGAATTAGCCCGATTTCGTATTCCCTTTCATGAAGATTGTATATTTTGTTCAACTCTTCGTATGGATAAGAATCGAATAAGGAATCAAGTTCGGCGCGCAAATTATATTTTTCGATAAAAGTTTGCATTTTTGAGGTTAAATCAAGTAGCCATGGATATTCGTTTTCCAACATTTCCTGTTCATCAACAATATTCCATTCAATAGCTGCTCTGTATGATTCTAGTGCCGAATAGTAAGTGTGGTAGCTCAAACTATCAAAAAGATTATCATAATAGTAATCGGTGAATAAGTATCTTTCGATTGGCAAAATTTCCTCGCTTAAAGCATTGCGTTGGGTGTAAAGGGCATAAATTTCCGTTCCTTCCACTTCGGCTAAAAGCGCGTTGTATTCGGTTTGAATTTCCTCAATCTTGGTTTCCAACTCGGAAATCATCATTTCGTATTGCTTTTTATAATCTTCTAATTCTTTCTCATTTGGCGTATTTTCTTCATCTGTCAAGAAATAGATTATTGCTCCGCGCAACAATTTTGCCAAATCAAGATTGTCCAAATCGCTGTAAACGACGGAGTCAAGGAAAGTCATCAGATTAGATCCATCATAAAAATGATCGAAGAAAGTTTGGAACAGTTCCAAATAAACCGCATTCTCAAGTCCGGCATATTCATTAATTTTTAAAACAATCTCATCAACAAAGTCGTTAGCAAATTGAACTGCCTCTGCTTCCGAATAATCGTATTTTTGCATGAGATGCAACTTGATTTTGTTTTTGAAAGTTTCCGTACTTAGCGAAATAACGTACTTAACGGAAGCGGATAAGTCGGACGCCAAATAACCTGAGCCAAGTGCTTTGACCTTAATTTGCAAAACCCCTTCCAAATCGCCTAATTGCAAGAGGGCAAAACTGGTTGAAGTGGTGGTCTTGACAATGTCATCAACCACGATTTGGTAGGAAGTGGCACCGGAAACCGCACTCCAAACAATATTATCGCCTTCAATCCGCACATTGGTTGGAGCAGAAAGTTTCTTTGGACCGTCTACGGTAATTTCGTAGGAAACGGATTCCGAATATTTGGAATTTTGGAAATCTTTTGAGTTGCTGATAGCTTTAACTTTAATGGTATGGATTCCCACCGGCAAGTTCAACTTAATTAAATCATAACTCGGCGTTGTGGTATCGTATTCGGTATCATTGATTAATACTTTGTAGCCTTTGGCATTTTCCACGCTATCCCATACCAACACACCGTGCTCATTGATATGAACATTTGTCGGTGCAGGCAAACCTTTGGTGCATGATGTCAAAACGAACAAACTGACCGTAAATACAAAAAGCAATCCCCAAAATTTTAAAAAGTTTCTTTTCAATTTTTTTTCCTCCTTATTTTTTTTTTTTTTTTATAAAAACCTTGGACACAAGGTCTATTCATAACAAAATCAATATTCTAATTGTAAGTATAGCATAATAAATTATTTTTGTCGCCAAAAAATGCATTTAAAAGATTAAATACCACCTACTAATTTGCGATTAGTTCTTTTCATTAAGTGTTCCCAACTGTCTAGGGCAAAGATTATCAAACTAACGGCTAAGTATACTTGCCACAAATTGTTGGCAATCCCTTGAATGCCAAACTCGGTTTTGGCATAGCGCGTCAAGGCAAGGATACTGTCATCCATGATTCCTAAAGCAACCCAAGACATAATCCATATGAGCAGGTTAACGAGAAACCCTTTTTTGACCACTTCCCAGTAAGACGGAACATCTCCCAAGACATTTAACAAGCTGTAATAGGATTTTTTGTCCAAATAAATAAAACCGTAGATACTAATCAACATCAGCAATAAGCAGCTGCTGACGATTAGAATAAACAGTTTGATAAATTTTTGGTTATTGGAAACCCATTCGGTCAGTGAAGAAAAGATTGTGCTTTTAAGCGCCACGCTTACGCCTTCTTTTGATAGTTTCATCGAAAGCGCCCTAACCAAATAATTGGGGTCAAAACCTTTAAGAAAAAGCGAATTAAACGCATGGGTTGAAACTGCATGTTGATTGAGATAAAGGTTGGTAATCGCATAGATATCCATTTCTTCCGGAATAAATCCCGCCACGACATATTCGCTAGGGTGTAAGTTTTGATTGAGTTGTAAAGCAATTAAATCACCAATCTTCAAACCGTATACCGTTTGGTACTTTTGGCTCAACATGATGGCAAGGCTGGTTTGGTCTTTCATTAAATCAAGCGTTTCTTCGGCAATCTCAAAACCCAAAAAACGGTTTAAGTTGGTTGCCTCAACCGAAAGAACCATAGGAATGGTTAAATCGTGTTCTGGGATTGACACTTTAAAATAGGTAAATCCTTTTTCATACCACTTTACTTCCGGAAAACTTTTTAGAAGCTCGTCATATTGGTTATGGTTAATGGTGATATTGTTTAGGGTTATGTTATAACCAAAGCTGTTTCCGACATTTTGGGCACGGCTATTAAGCGCCCCAGAGGTAAAAAAGGCATAAGAAATCGTAATGATGGCAAAAAGCGTCATTACCATGAACCAATACTTGAGTTTGTGAAATGCCAAATCCCGTCCTTCAATGACCGTAAATCGCTTGTATTGGGGCAATAACCGATATACCGTAACGCTTAATATTTTTAAAATAATCGCACATAAACTTATACCGATTAACAGACCCATTACACCTTTTAACAAATGATTGTTTAAGGTGATGGACATTTGGGGAAAAATGATTACTTTCAGCAAAAGCCAAACAATTCCCAAAACAGCACTAACCACAAGCAGAATAAAGAATTGCTTCGTTGAAAGCTTTTTTTCGTATTTTAAGGATAAGTTCTTTCGTGCGGTTTGGTAACTGACCTTTAATAAACGAAGGAAAGAAAGCAAAAAAAGGCCGAGCAAATACAGAAAAAGCACTAGAAAACTGAAAACCAAATGGCGAAGCGGATTTGCCATTAAGAAAATATAAGCGTTGCTTAAAAAACCAACCATCAGTTTGGAAATCCCAATCCAAAGAGGAACGGCCAAAACAAATCCGATTAAAAGCGATACAAGGTATTCCAGAAAAAAGAATACAAAACTCTGCACCGTGGTTGAACCCAGCAAACGCAAAATCAACATTTCCTGTTCGTTCTTTTTGAAATTAACCCGCGAAAGAAGCAACATAACCAACGTCAAAGGAATGATGGTTAAGGATGCGATTAAGCGAATGCTTACCGAAAAATGTTGCGCGGTTTGGTTGATAACCTCCAAATTTTCGGTATCCCTTACCACTTGCCTAGGGAATAAAGCTTGAATGTCGGAAATTGCAGTCTCTTTATCAACCCCGCTTTTTAATTTTATATACACCTCATTGTACAAATTGTCGATGTTTATCCCTAAGATTTTTTTGGACAAGTTGATATCCGCCACAATAATCGGTTGCTTCGTGTCTAAGTTGATTTGGCTAGGGGATACTATGCCTTTAATTTCCAAATCAATTGTTTCGCCCTCCACAGGAATCTGGATAAAGCGGTTTTCTGAAAAATAATCGCCAATAAAATAAACTTCTTGATAACTGATTGGCTCATCCGGCAAACTGGCAATTTTACGGTACTCGTCAATTTGGGAAAAATGAATCACGACATTTTTTCCGTCCACCGTTTGCGCAGGGTATTTAAGAATCGGCACCAGATAGTCGAAGCGACTATTCATTGCATTGATTGGTTGAAGCCAAAAAAAGCGCTGTTCGTAATTATTCCCGAGTTCAATAACAATATCCGTATTGGAATAGCGCTCTTGATTGTTATAGACGAGCGCTTCATACATCGTATCATTGGCCGAAAAAAGTACTAAGAAAAGAACGCTTGCACACAGCACAATAAAAACAAAGAGGCCCATGGAAAGCGGCCGAACAACAAACTTCCTAAGTGCCTGTTTTAGCCACGTTGCCTTAACCATGCAAAATCTCATCCCTGATAATGTGAGCATTTGATAATTCAATTACCCTGGTTCCGTAAGACAAATGAGAAAGATTATGGGTGACGAGAATAATCGTCGTGCCGTTTTCAACATTGATTCTTTTAAACAGTTCCATGATTTCAGCTGCTTTTTGTTTATCAAGATTACCCGTGGGTTCATCCGCAAACACTACCTTTGGCTCATGGACTATGCTTCTGGCAATTGCCACCCTTTGTTTTTCGCCGCCTGAAAGTTGATCCGGAAAACTCCTCGCTTGTTTTTCGATTCCCACCAGTTTTAAGACATTAAAAATATGGTCCGGATTTACCTTGGCACCTTTAATGATTAAAGGCAAAGCCACATTGTCAAACACTGTTAGAGTCGGAATCAGTTCATAACTTTGAAACACAAATCCGGTTAAGTCTTGGCGAAAAGCACGTTCGTCTTGTTTGGTGAATGTGTTTAGGTTTTTGTTTTCAAAATATACTTCCCCACTAGTTGGTACTTCCAATTTACTCAGCAAATACAAAAGGGTGGTTTTCCCAGAACCGCTTGGACCCGTAATGATAACAAATTCTTTTTCTTTAATGGAAAAGGATATATTTTGTAAAACAACATTTTGCTTGGTGCCTTTTTTTGTCTCTTGATAGATTTTTACAATGTTTTTCGCTTCAAAGATTGGCATTAGTTTCACCCGCTTTACCATACTAAAATATTTTTGGTATTAATAATTTATGTTTAAACAATTCGTATATAATTTGGTTAAGAGATTCGTATATAATTATACCATATTTTTCACAATTGTTTGTGTTTTTTTATTTTTCACCCAAGCAAAAGTTTGGCACAATCTTAAAATATCTGGCCATCGATTAATTGGCAAATTGGTCGTAATTTCCTGTTTTCCATTCGCGAAACATCGAAATAAAAAAATTACAATTTGTTTTCTTGCGTGTCAAGTGTAATGTAAATTAATTTGTCTAGAATAAACAAATCGAACTAGTGAACCTTTTTTGATAATAATAATCTAAACCAAGTAGCAAATAAAAAAATACAGTGAATTGATAATTGACCATTTCTTTTAAAACCATTTAATTCCATTTTTCCAGCTAACAAAAACAAAAAACCACGGCCAGCAAGCCATGGTTGAACCATTAAATTCGGGAAAGAAAAAAATGCTTTATAAAAGCATCAAAAATAAAAAATGGAGCAGGTAACGGGAATCGAACCCGTATCTTCGCCTTGGCAAGGCGGCATAATAACCGTTATACGATACCTGCTTAATGCTCTAATATTATAGCAAATATCAATTAAATATGCAAGCAAATTGTTAAAAAAATATTGGCAACTATTGTCAAGGTTGCCTTTTTTTTAAGAAATAAATCCACAATTAAAATAAAAAAGCCCCACCAATAGGGGGCTTCTAAAATACTTATTTATCTATTAGAGTATAATGAATGACTAAATTTTTTCCAAAGCTTGACTTAAATCCGCTATCAGGTCGCTTGCATCCTCAATGCCCACACTAAGTCTGATAAGTCCGTCTTCAATTCCTGAAGCAAGCCGTTCGCATTCGGTGTATGTCGAGTGTGTCATGGAAGCAGGGTGTTCAATCAATGATTCGCATTCGCCCAAACTAACTGCTACATTAATCAGTTTCACCGAGTTAATCAACTTTATTCCTTGATCCATTCCGCCTTTTAAAACAAAAGATAAAATTCCTCCAAAACCGTTTTTCATTTGTTTTTTTGCTGTATCATGATCCAAAAAACTTGGTAAACCCGGATAGTATACGAATTCGACTTTAGGATGGGAAGCCAAAAACTGAGCAATTTTTAAAGCATTTTGACTGTGGCGTTCCATGCGTAAGGCAAGCGTCTTTAACCCCCTGATTACCAAATAAGCTTCCATCGGTCCCAAGACAGCACCTGTCAAATCTTTTAGTCCAACCTTTTTGCATTGATCGATAAACTCTTTTCTACCTATCACAAACCCGCAAATTGCATCCCCGTGGCCGTTAAGGTATTTGGTTCCGGAATGAACCACAATATCTACTCCCAAAGTTAACGGCTGTTGGTGGTACGGTGTGGCAAAAGTATTATCGCAAACGATTTGTATGTTGGTATTATATTGTTTTACCGTTTTAACCACTTTTTCAATATCGATGATTTTTAAAGTCGGATTGGCCGGTGTTTCGAAAAAGACCACTTTAGTGTTATTTTTCAAAGCGTTTTTTAAAGTGCTTTCCTCCTTAAAGTCAATAAAGGTTACCTCAATTCCGAGCCTAGTCAAACCATGATTTAAAAGCGCAAATGTGCATCCATATATTGTCTTATCGGCTACTACGTGATCGCCATTTGACAAAAGAGTATAAAACACTGAACTGATGGCTCCCATTCCGGAAGCAAACGCAATAGCTTCTTCCCCTTCTTCCAAGGATGCAATCCTTTTTTCCAAAATCTTTGTGGTTGGATTTCCCAAACGCGTATATATGAAACAATTGGTTTCCCCGCGAAAACTAGAACCGCCTTCCTCGGCGGAATTAAAACGATATGAAGCCGAAGTGTAGATTGGGGGAACTAGCGCATTAAAAGCATCCTTTTCTTTACAATCATGCATAACTCTGGTATTAAATTTATAACAGTCTTTCATTCTACCTTTTCCCTTCTTGTATTCTCAGAAATATTATACCATATCAAAAAGAAAAGGTTTTCATTTTTTATAATTTAGGGAATTTTAATCAAAAAACATGAGGAAACACTTATTTTCCAAAAGAATTGTCAACGCAAATAAAAAAGAGTAACACATAAATCATGGGTTACTCTAAGTTTATTATTCTTCTGGTTCGATTGGTTCTGGTATTGCAGGCGCCTCAAATAGCTTAACGGGGGTAAAATTTAAATCCCGATAAACTTTATAAGCAACCAGCGCTCCAAAACCTTGTGGTGTCGAAAAAGCGGTATCGATTTCGCCGTCAATGGACCAACTGAATTCGCCGTTTTCTTCATACTGCAACAAAGCGTTGATAAGATTTGAACCGTTCGCGGTCCAAGGGTCGCTTACCGGGTTTATACCATTGGCAATTAACGCAATAACTGCTGAAGCCGTGGATACACAGTTTGCCCCGTAGTGGTCGATGCCGTTTGGGGAAAACTTGGTAATTAAATTGTTGTTGTAGCGGGTAACAAGCAAATTATATTTGTCATAATCCCGATAATTGGCAAGTGCAATCAGCGCCGAAGCAGCAATGTCAGCCGCGGGATTGTTTGTAGATGATGAATCAACCACATCCAATAAATCCGCAACATTGTCAATACTTGCATTGATTAATCCCAAGGCAAGAAGGACATAATTGTTTTGGAGAGTCGATAGTTTGCTATTGACATTATTCAGGCGATTAATGGCATTGGTTGGATCGATGCCAAAATTAATCATATTAATTATGTCTTGAAGCAATGTTTTGACATAACCAGAACTGCTGGTATCATATACCTTAAGACGATAATAATCTTCGATTCGCAAACGAGAGGCAAATGAAGCAAGACTGACGTCATAGCCGTTTCGCTCCAACAAGCTGATGCCGCTTACCACATATTGGTCAAGGACCGGCATCTTGGTAAAGTACTTACTTGCATGGTTGCGTAAAAATTTGTAAATTACTTGGTCAACCGTTGCGTCAAGCATGCTGAGATTGTATTTGAGAAGATTTCTTACGATTAAGGTATCTTTGGTCTTAAAATCGGCTGTTTTCAAATTTGTTAATAGTTCGTTGTTTAAAAAATATTGAAGATGATAGTTAGAATCAATAAACGTATTGGCTATCGATTTAATTTCGTTAGTTTCTTCATCTTCTTCGATGGGCAAACAAACACGAATCAAATCTTCGATTTTATCGCCAATACGGAAATGGATGTCTTTGTCAAACAAGATTTCATTAGTCAAATCGATTACTTTTACTCTCAGATAACCGTCATATATGCCTGCTAAAATCGGCTTCAAAGTTTCCAACTTTTCGGCTATCCGATAAACATTATGAGGATTTTGATCAAGCTCTGCTTTTAAGGCTTCCAATTCTTCCGCATGCTCTGGGTATTCTGCTAATAAAGCATCGATTTCCGAACGGAGATTGCGACGATTATTGGTTCCGCACGCGCTTAAACTTAGAGACATAAAAGCAATTATGAGAAAGGTCGAGATTTTCTTCACCATACTAGTCCTTCTTTCCGTTTTTATCCTTTTTTTATTTTTTATGCTACTTTCATTATACTAAATGTCCATTGCTTTTGCAAACATAATATTAAGGTTATTTTTAGGGAATTAAAACCACTCCTTTTCTAGGAGTGGTTGCTGCTATTTTAGTTAAATGATTAACGATTGTAGAACTCAACAATTAGATTTTCTCTAATGTCAGGCAATACTTCGCTACGTTCTGGATAACGGACAAAAGTTCCAACACCGGTGTTTTCATCATATTCCACGAACGGAACCCGGGAAGCGGTTTGTTCAAGTGCTTCTTTGACAATGCTAAGATTGCGTGATTTCTCTTTTAAGCTAATCTTTTGTCCCGGTTTAACTAGAATCGATGGAATATCGGCTTTTTTACCCTCAAGTAAGATATGACCATGTGAAACAAGTTGACGTGCTTGACGACGAGTTGTGGCAAAGCCTAAACGATAAACAAGGTTGTCAATCCTTGATTCTAATAAGAAGATGAAGTTATCCCCTTGCTTGCCAGGAAGTTTTGCGGCTTTTTCGAATAGGTTGCGGAATTGTCTTTCGTTTACGCCATAAGTAAAGCGAACTTTTTGTTTTTCTTGTAATTGAAGGCCGTATTCGGAAAGTTTGGTTCTACGTTGTCCATGTTGCCCAGGGGCGAAAGGACGACGTTGCAATTCTTTACCGGTTTCAAGAACAGAAAACTTTAATCTTCTTGCTTGTTTCCATACTGGTCCAGTATAACGTGCCATATTTTTTTCCTCCTTTATTGTAAAAATAAACGTGAGATAAAAAATTCATAACTGATTTTAGGCAGATTATCCAAATGCTTTCGCCTAAGCAGCGAGGTTACTCACATCCAACTGAGTGACAATCTACTTCTACCATCATTATAAATGCTGCTTTTATCGCACGATATATATTATACCTTTTTTTGATGTTTTAGTCAAACAATTTGACTTTCTTTTGTTTATTAAGGGGTTGGGGATTTCGACCCATTTCCTTCCCAAAATTTAATGTTCATGGTTGTTTTTAAAATCCATTTGTCAAAGAAATACAAAAGTTGGGGCAAGAATACCAAAACCAAAAGCGCAGATAACAGTGCACCTCGGCCAATCAAGGTACCGATTGTGGCCACACCTTCAACGCTCGAGATAAAAGCTAGGATAAAGCCGGCGGATGCCATAATTAATGATGAGGTCAAAATGGAGTTTCCGGAATTAATAATTGAACGAATCATGGCCCGTTTTTTATTCATCGATTGACGGTTGTCTATGTATCTTCCGGTTAACAGAATCGCATAGTCAATGGTGGCCCCCAATTGAATGGAACTGACAATCATATAACCGATAAAGATTAAAGGTTGATTCATGATATATGGGATGCTCATATTGATCCAAATCGAAAGTTCAATGACAAATACCAAAATAAACGGCAAAACCAAGGATTTAAATGATAAAATCAAAATAATCAGTACCGCAATTATCGATAAGATATTGACTTTGACAAAGTCACTTTCGACGACTTCTTTAATTTCCATCACGCTTGGCGTAACCCCCAGCAAATAATAGTTTTGATAGGCGAGTTCGTCGGCACTGGCTTTAATCGTCTTAACCGCATTAAAGCCTTCTTCTGATTCGCTTTGGGTTTGGATGGAAATAATGATTCGGGAATAATTTTCCGATATTAGCTGAGCTTCCATGTGCGGAGGAATGGAATCTTTAATCCAATCTTCCGGTTTTCCGTAACCTTGGCTTTCCAACCAATCCAATAGAGCTTCGAGAATTTTATCCGTTTCCGGTGTTTTTGGCAAATTAATTTTCGGAAAGTAAGTAGAGATATCGGTCATTTGATAATAGGACTGAATATTGGCTTTAACATTTAAGTTATATAGTCTTAACTTAATATCGTCGATTAAACGGAATTCGGCTTTTTTGGTTTCCTCGACATTGATTACTCCGTCGGTTTTCTCGTGCGGTAGCAATAAAACAATCATATTGGTATTGCCGAATTCTTTTTCAATGCGTTCCAATTCGACTGCGGCTTCGCTGCCTTCGCCTGACTCCATGGCGCTATTGCCGTATAAAAATTTATTGCTGTTTTGATAGATATAAGTCGGATAAATTAACATAATAGCAATAATGGGTATAATAATCCGATACCGAAATGCTTTATCGCTAAAACGGTGCAATTTTGGCGCAAACAAACGATGGCGGGTTTTTTCGATTCCCTTATCAAATAAGAGGATTAATGAAGGCATGAAAACAAAAACGCTGACGATGCTCAGTAAAACCCCTTTAATCATGACAAGCGCTAAATCAATACCGATTGTATAGCGCATAAAGATTAATGCGGCAAAACCTGCTATCGTGGTTAAGGAACTCGCAAGAATCGCAGTATATGATTTGGAAAGAGCGTTTTTTAAGGCGGTCATATTATCGCCTTTGTGGCGTTCCTTTTCCTCGTGATACCGGTGCAAAAGGAAGATGGCATAATCCATCGATACCGCAAACTGTAACAGCGTAGCGGTTGAATGGGTGAAAAAACTAATTTCACCAAAGAAAACATTGGTTCCCATATTAATGATAACTGCAACACCAATAACAATGATAAAGAGAAACGGTTCCAAGAAACTGGTGGTAAAAATAAAGAGAATGATTAAAAAAATGGGAATTACAAAAATCGTAATATTAAAAACTTCTTTTTCGGTGGCATGACGGGCATGGTAAGTGGAAACAGCCGAACCCGCCATCGCATATTGGTAATCGAGTTTATTTAAATATTCGCGAATATCAGTAATTGTTTGGTCGGTAACATCGCTGTAATCGCCGTTTTTGAAAACAACTTGGAAGAGAACTTTGCGGTTTTTGTAAAACTGATTCAAACCCGGAATATCCGAAAAATATTCTTGCATAGTGACATCTTGCAAAAAGAGGTTTTCAAATTCCAATAAGATATCCGGTTCCACAAAGGTGTCAAGCCATAAGATATCCAAGATGCCTTCATTATTATTGATTAAGGTTTGTTTCAGATTGATAGCTCGTTCAATCGTAATGTTTTCAATCATGATATTGGCTTGGCCCATAATACCAAACTCTTCTTCCATGACTTTTAAAGCCTGTTTGGTCCCCATATCTTCCGGCAAGTATTTGGTAAAATCATAATTGATTTTGACAAACGGAAACATGATGGCCGAGGCAATTACCAGTAACAATGTTCCGCTTAAAAACCAGTGGCGAAAACGCAAAACAAATGCAGCCAATCTCTTCATGTTTTAATTTTCCTTTCCTGCAATTCTTTGATCAAGTTGATAAAATAAGTAACCGATGACTTTATTGAGGCCTAGAGACAATTTCTTAGGCTGCTCATGATATTTTGATAAAATGTGGACAACGCTAGCTAAAGTTGCTACCGTTATTGCCTCTGCCAAATCGTCATCAATTTGCTTAAATTCATATTTAATCCGCTCCAAAACCGCGGCTTGAACCTGATGATAAACCTTTTCGTATTTTGAACCTTTAACCTTGGTCAACAAAATCAAAACAGTGGTACTATATGCTTCGCAAATTTTAAGTAAACTCTTAATGCTGTAATTGAACCGTTCGTCAATCGTGATACCGACAATTTCGTAATCGGTTTTGGCGATTAAATCAATTAGTTGTTGGGAAGGTTCCTCCAGTATTTGATCCAAGATTCTTTCTTTGGAAGGAAAATACCGATAGATGTTGCCAACGGTAATTCCGCTGAGTTTAGCAAGATGGCGCATATTGACATCCATGAAGCCTTTTTGCATGAACTCCTTTGTTGCAACTTTAATTATCCTTTCTCTGACTTCGGGTTTTAAATATTGCATAAGTAAACCTCCGTTCATTTTTATTATATCTCTATTCTATTTACATGTCAATTAAAATATGCATATTTTCATCGACTGTGATTATCTTGTGATAATTTCTTAAGTGTTATCTTTTGATTATTTCTCATTTGTATCTGTTTTACTATGGTATAATCATCTCATTGAAATGAGGTGATTCAAAAATGAGAAAGGTAGATTTAAG